>NZ_JBJDXL010000329.1:0-3519 GCF_051866655.1 Intestinibacter sp. | reverse complement strand
CTAAGAAGGTAACTATTTTGAGTAAATACGATGAATTAAAATGTAGTAAATATATTGAAGACAAGTGTAAAAAAGTCGAAAATATATCCGTAATAAAAAATGTGAAGATTACAAAATTATTAGGTCAAGATATATTAAATGGGATTGAAATTGAAAATTTAGAATCAAATGAAAAAATCGTCTTTAAGGCTGATGAAGACGAGGAGATAATAGGGTTATTTGTATTTATAGGATTGACTGCACAGACAGATTTATTCGAGGGATTACTAGACCTAGATGAAGAAGGTTATATAAAAACCGATCAAAATATGCAGACAAATATAAATGGCGTTTATGCTGTGGGTGATTGTAGATCTAAAAACTTAAGACAAATAATAACTGCTTCAAATGATGGAGCTATTGCAGCTATGAATGCTGAAAAATACATAAATTAGAATTGATTTGGGGGATATGGCGATGATTAATGTAAATAAAGAAACATTTGAACAAGAGGTACTAAATTACGATGGAAGGGTTGTAGTAGAATTTTGGAGTGAAACATGTCAACCATGTAAAGAGCTACTTCCAAAGGTAGAGGAATTATCTAAGAAATACGATAAAAATATGAAATTTTGCAATCTAGATACTAAAACTGCACCTAGAATAGCTATCAAACAAAAGGTATTGGGGTTACCTGTAGTTAGAATTTACGAAAAAGGTGAGGTTTTAGACGAAACATCTAATGGAGATGTTACAATAGAAAATATAGAAAATATGATAAAGAAATTTATTTAATATATATATAAATGTAAAGTTGTTGACTGTATTTACCTTATAATAAAAGTAACAACCGTGTAAACATTGTTACTAATTTGTAATCTTAAGTAACATTTGTGTAACTACAAATTCATAATATTAGGTGGTACTATAATAGTATAAATAAAGAAATAATATAATTCATTCAAAATAATATGGATGGGAGGAAGACATTATGAAAAAAGCTATTATAAGTATTATATCAATATTATGTGTAGGTTTAATGGTGGTTGGACCTATAAAAGAATCTTACGCAACTGATTTAAATGATACAAAATCAGAACAAGAGGTAGTTGAAGCTACTAATCAAAAACAACAAGTAAAAGAAGAAACAAATGAAGACAAAGCATTGACAAAATCAGAAGCTCTACAACTTGTAAAAGACTTCGAACCATCTTTAGATTACGATTATATGGGTGATGAAAACACATATGAATGTATCAAAGAAAACGGAATTAAAGGTTATGTTTTCTTACCACAATGTGAAGGAGATATGGCATACTTAGTTGATAAAGAAACTGGCAATATTTATTTCTTCCATCCTAGTGGATACTTTGAGTTATTAAAATAATATATTTAAAATACATAAAAAAGCTGAACTTTAAAAGTTCAGTTTTTTTATGCAGATAAGATCTCCTTATTAATGTAAGAAAAATTTAAGATTTATATTAGGTAGTATGTAAAACTTGGCTTGTATTATAAAGGTATAATTTGATAAGGAGGCATAGTCGTGTATAATTATTTTATAAAGATAGCTATAAAAAACAATAGCACATAAATTGCAAGGGGAAAGGATATTTTAAAATGTACAATATACTAGTAGTTGATGATGATAAGGAGATAGTTGAGTCTATCGAGATATACTTGAGAAATGAAGGTTATAAGGTATTTAAGGCATACGATGGAATAGAGGCTTTAGATATACTTACGACAGAAGAGATACATCTGATTTTGATGGATATAATGATGCCTAAGCTAGATGGAATCAAGGCGACTATAAAAATCAGACAGGAAAAAAACATACCTATAATTTTGGTGTCTGCAAAGGGTGAGGATACAGATAAGATTTTAGGGTTGAATATAGGTGCCGATGATTACATAACAAAGCCATTTAACTTGTTAGAGCTAATAGCAAGGGTTAAATCTAATTTAAGAAGATATATGAATTTGGGAAATTATAATAATGAAGTCAGAGAAGATGTATTAAGAAGTGGTGGATTAGAATTAAACATATCTACTAAGGAGGTAAAGGTAGATGGAAATTTAATAAAGGTTACCCCTATAGAATATAGAATATTGGAATTACTCCTTAGAAATAAGGGCATAGTTTTCTCAATAGATGAGATTTACGAAAAGGTATGGAAGGAAGAGAGCTTCAATGTAGAAAATACAGTGGCAGTTCATATTAGAAGAATCAGGGAAAAAATTGAGATAAACCCTAAGGAGCCTAGATATTTAAAAGTCGTATGGGGGATCGGTTATAAAATAGAGAAATTATAGAGGTGATCCTATGAAAAAACTAAAAAATGTATTTTTACTTGGATTTTTAATATCGTTGTCTATTTTTTTAGGAACTAATTTTTCATTTTTAGTGGAATGTATTTGTGGAGATGGAAGTTTTTATTATATAGCTTCTTCTGTTGAAGAAGGTAATATTAAAATAGAGAAGGATTATTTTAAAAGCAATCATTTTGATAATGTGGTAAGTGGGATTTTAGATCAGTTAAAATACTCTGTTGCAGATGAAGATAATTATAGCGATGATCCTTCATATGGAGGTTATGAAGAGACACAAAAGCAATATATAAAATATAATAAAAAAAATTCAAAGGAATATTTAAAAACTTTGGATAATATAAAGTATTTTTCAATTAACAATAAAACAAAGGAAGTATTTACAAATACAGATTATAAAACTATTGGTGAATTTAAGAAAAATGCAAATGGATATTATCAAGCTCAGTTTGACAATGAAAATTTAGTAGATAGAAAAATAGATGGTCAAAAATATAAACAACCAAGTGATTTTAGTTATATGAATGACGATGTAGATAATAATGACGATATAAGTGCTTATATTTCAATTTCTAAGGATATAGTAAAAAGTGGAAATTTAGCTTATGATTATAAGAATTATCAGGAAGTATTGAAACAATACGATATTTGTAAAAAGGTTGGTTTGCCAGCACTTGCATTAGCTGTTGTATTTTTAGCAGTATATATAATTATGAATTTCAAGCTTCCTAAGACAAAAAGAGAGTTTTGGCATTATTATAACAAAATTCCTCTAGAAGTAGTTATAGCTTTTTTAGCTACAGATATAAGTATGATTTTTGTTGTGGCTGATACAAATAATGGAACAATGGTCAAGCAATTGTGTGTAATACCTATTTTTATATTATTATTCTACTTTATTTTGTTGATAAAACAGATTTCAAATTTTGAGAGAAAGAGAGATTTTTGGGGGACTAGTTGGATTTTTAAAATAATATGTTGGATACTTAGAAAATCAAAGGAAGCTTTTAGAAAAACTAGAACATTGATTCAAACTAGTCAAAGTTTTACTTTAATAAAGAAAATTATAGCACTAGCAGTTATCTGCGTTATTGCTGAACTGTTATTTGGAGCTTTGTTCTTTGGACCTCTAGGAATAATAATAGCACTTGGAATACAACTTGGATTCTTGGTATATTTAGTTAAAAGACTGTCTTATCTAAGTGAGAT
>NZ_JBJDXL010000328.1:0-3525 GCF_051866655.1 Intestinibacter sp. | reverse complement strand
TATCTAATACCTCTATTATTATAGTTCATTTACCTACTATAAACTTACAAAAATCATAAAAAGTATATACTAATTTATAGTCTCTAAATTAATACATACTTTTTTATTTTCTATGAATTCTTTAAAATATCTTCTTTAACAGACATATCGCATTTTTTTTCTTCTAATAAAAGACCTAACTTTCTAGCCACAAACTTTGTACTAACTCCTTGCAAAATTAAAGTTATAAGTATTGTCATAAATACTACTGATGAAATTACATCACTTCCAGGTATATTCATAGAAGTTACTATACCACAAAGAGCTGCTGGTATTACGCCTGTTTCTCTTACCCACATCATAAATAATATTTCATTTTTTCTCCATTTTGCTTGCCTATCCACTAAGGTACATATCAAAACACATATAGGTCTTACAACAAACATAAAACAAAATACGCAGAATACTGAAGGTATAAAGTATTTTCCTACTATTTGTAAATCTACTTGGCTTCCCAAAATTATAAATATACACATTCTACAAATCGTACCCAAAGTTTCTACCACATGGCAATCTGCATCGTACGACTTTTGACTGAGCCAAAGCTTGAAATTTTGTTTATTTCCTGTAACTATACCTACTATGAAGCATGACATATATCCACTTCCTCCAAGTACAGTAGATAGCTCATAGGCTATTATTACAGAAATTATAGATATTATAGGAGTATAATCCTTAAATATTCCTCTAGGACTGTCATTTACCAAAGCCAATAAAATAACACCTGTAAGCAATCCCACAACTAAACCTATTATAATCATCAAAGCAAGTTCATATAGATTTTCTTGTAGTGAAAATTGACCCGATAAAATGATAGATAATACAGCTGATGTTAAAATAGCACCTGTGGCATCATTAAAAGCAGATTCACTTATAACTGTCTGAGATACCTTTCTATCTATTTTTATCTGATTGAATATAGGAACTAATGTAGCAGGGTCTGTAGAAGCTATAATACTACCTGCTAAAAGAGCTACCATCGAACTTACACCAAACGAAAATCCTATTATTTGTTGCATAAGAAAAGCTGATATTAAGACACCTACACTCGATAGTAATAAAACTGTTATCTTTACATTTTTTAATACCTTCAAGCTTATTTCTTTGCCACCCATATATAATATAAAAGCCGATCCAAAGGTCAATATAAGTTGATTTTCAACCTGATATTGACTTATATCAACAAATTTTAATACTGAAGGACCTATAAAAATACCTGCTATTAGAAACAAAACAACATCTGGAACTTTTACAATTTCGCTTAATTTGCTACATATTATTCCCGCCATTGCTACTACAGCAAAAAGTATTAACAAGTTATTACATGCAATTGTATGTATAGACGATTCCATAATTCTCATCTCCTTTAAAGTTTTTCTATATATTTATAGTAAGCTTTTCATAAATCAATTGCACTAGCTTTAACAGTCCTTTAACATATTTAACTGCATTTTAAAATTAAATATTAAATTGTATTAGATATTTTTTTAACATTTAATTCAATCTATAATATAATTATATCTTTTTAGATAAATTTTAAATTATTTACTATAAATTATAAAAGACTATTACAAAAACATATTTAAATAAGTTCTTGCAACAGTCTTCTATAATTTATTCATATTAATTCATAGCTATTTCATTATCACCTAACTTTGAATTTTTATCTTTAAATGCTATTTTTAAAAGTATCGGTGAAATCACTGTTGTTATTATAACAACTATCAATATAGGAGCAAATATTACATTTGATACCATGTTTAATTTTATACCTTTATTAGCAACTATAAGCGCAACTTCTCCTCTTGAAACCATACCGGATCCAACTTGAACCGATTCCTTATTTGAGAATTTAAACATCTTAGCTCCTAGACCACAGCCTAATATTTTAGATACAATAGCAACTATAGATAATACAACTGCATATAATACAATCATCATACTCATTTCCGGTAAAACTAACTTAAGACCTATACTAGCAAAAAATACCGGTGATAAAAATGCATACGATACATCGTCTATAGTCCCCATAATTCTTTCCTTTTTATATCCTACTGCAGATATAATAAGTCCTGTTATAAATGCACCTGTTATATTTGCCACTCCAAAGTAAACCTCAGATATGTAAGCTAATAGTAAACATAAACCTATTACAGCTATTACATGTCGTTTTAAATTGTTACTATCTTTAAACCAAATTTTCAATATTTTATAAAGAATAAAAGAAATTGCCGCCATAAATACAAAATACAATACTATTTTTATAAGTATAACATTAATTTTTACAGAAGTATCTGCAAAGCTTGTAACTATAGACAACGCGATTATTCCCAAAATATCGTCTATTATAGCAGCTCCTAAAAGAACATTTCCGACATTAGAGTTTAATTTTCCCATTTCTCTAAGTGTCTCAACAGTGATACTTACTGATGTAGCAGTTAAAACTACCCCTACAAATACACTTTGTAGCATTATACTTGTATCTCCCATAATATTTTTCATTCCTAGCTTTGCAAATAAATAGGTTGTCCCACCTCCTAAAATAAAAGGAACTATTACACCTAGCAAAGCTATCGTAAAAGAAGCTTTTCCTTGTTTTTTCAATTCGTCTATATCTGTTTCCATCCCTGCAGTAAACATCAACAATATTACACCTATTTCAGATAACTGAGTTATAAATTCACTTTCTGAAACTAAGTTTAACATACATGGACCTATTATAATCCCCGCCAGCAAAGCGCCTACTACTTGTGGTAACCTTATTCTTCTAAACATTAATCCCAGTATTTTAGTTGAAAAAAGAATTAATGCTATCTCAAATAGATAATAATAAGAATTCATAAAATAAAACCTCTACTTTCATAAATATTTAATATTTACCATATTAACCAAATTAATCATATTTTAATTATACAATACAAAAAAAAATATATTAATAATTTTGTTAAAAATTACTAATATATTTTTTAATATAAATTACTAGTATAAAATTTTACTTTACTTTTTATTTTTTATGAGCTGCAATTATAGCACCATATGCTATAGAGTATAATTTTGATTCATGTGTATCAGCTCTTGAAACTAAAACTATAGGTGCCTTTGCTCCCATTATAATACCTGCTGATTTTGCACCTGCAGCATATGTAAATGATTTTCCTATACCGTTTCCGACTTCTATTGTAGGCATCAACATTATATCCACGTCTCCTCCTACTTCTGTCTTAAATCCTTTTACCTTACAAGCGTCCTTAGATACCGCTAAATCAAATGCTAAAGGTCCTTCAACTATTACATTATCTCCAAATTCACCTTGTTTACAGGCATCCTCTAAGGCTTTTGCATCAACTGTAGCTTGCATCTTAGGATTTACTTTTTCTTTTGCAGCAAGAGCAGCGACCTTTATAGTATCTAATCCTAGAGGCTCTGTGGCCTTTATAGCATTTTTAAGTATTTTTACCTTTTGTTCATAATCAGGAGCTATATTCA
>NZ_JBJDXL010000327.1:0-16023 GCF_051866655.1 Intestinibacter sp. | reverse complement strand
TAGAATTTGATGTAAATATACCGGAAGAACAAATAGCATGTGAATTAGAATCTAATGTCGTAGAGCTTCCACAAAGAACTGTAAAGGAACATATAGAATATGCCTTAGACAATCCGATCGGAGCAGGGGATATATCAACAGTTGTAAAAAAAGGCGACAAAATAGCAATAATAATATCTGATGTTACAAGAAAATGGCAAGCAATACCTACATATCTGCCAATATTAGTAGATAGAATAAACAAATGTGGTGTACCTGATGAAGATATAGTAGTTATATCTGCTTGTGGTACTCATAGAAGACAAACTGATGAAGAACATAAAGAATTATTAGGTGAAGATTTATTCAAACGTTTAAAAATAATAGATCATCAATGTGAAGACAAAGAAAACTTAGTTTATATGGGAGAAACTTCTAGAAAAACTCCTGTATGGTTAAATAGATATGCAATAGAAGCAGATAAAATAATATTAACAGGTGGAGTTGTTTATCACTTCTTAGCTGGTTACGGCGGAGGAAGAAAGAGTATAGTACCTGGTATAGCAGGAAAAGAAACTATAAATACTAATCATTGTAACGCTTTAAATCCTGGATTTGGACAAGGTGCAAATGTAAATGCTTGTTCAGGAAATTTATCAAAAACTAATCCATTCCACGATGACTTAGAAGAAGCTGCTGCAATGGCTAAACCAGCTTATTTATTAAATGTAGTTGCAAACTCTGATCAACAAATAATAGCTGCTTTTGCAGGAGATTGGATAAAAGCTCATAAAGCTGCAACTGAATTAGTTGATTCAATAGACGGTGTATATGTAGATGAAAGAACTCCATTAGTTATAGCAAGTGCTGGAGGATATCCAAAAGATATAAACTTATACCAAACTTCAAAAACATTAGCAAACTCTAAAACTATGATAGCAGAAGGCGGAACAATGATAATATTATCTGAATGTGGTGAAGGATTTGGAGATAAGGATTGTGAAGATCAAATAGTTAAATTTGAAAATATGGAAGAAAGAGAAAAAGCATTACGTGCTGACTTCTCAATCGGTGGATTTGTTGGATATGATTTCGCTGAAACTGCTGAAAAATACAATATGATATTAGTAACTAGTATCCCACAAGAAAAATTCAGCAAAACTAAAATACATGCAGTTAAGACTTTAGATGAAGCTTTAGAATTAGCTAAAAAATTAAACGGTGGATCTATAGATGATATGAAGGTTGCATTACTACCACATGGTGCTAACACATTACCTAAATATAGATAATAAATAGCGATTATACTTAGTCGATTTATTAATAGTTAAATGATAATTTAAATAAAAAGAAGTGATGAAAAACAAAATAAAATCTATTTTGCATCACTTCTTTTTGCTTTTAAAGAAAAAAATTTTTTTTCTTTATTTTTTTAAGTTTTAAGAGGATAAATTATATTAAATAGAAAGTATATTATAGTAGATATTAAATAAATATTAAATTAAATAAAAATTAAACTAAATACAAATTAATTTATTATATTTCATTAACTTGCAAAAAATTCCAAAAACTGATACTATTTAGATATTATATAAATATTTGAAAAATTTATATAATTCGCATTTATAAAATATTTAGGAGGGGTATATATGGAACAAAGATCACCTAAAAATAACGGTAAAAAAAGCTTTTTTGATGGAGCTTTTGGCGTTTATTTAGTACCTGGTATATTACTTCAATCAGTTCTTATCGGTGGTGGATACGCAACTGGTCGTGAAATTATATCTTACGGTGGAATGTATGGAGCAAAAGGATGGATAGCAGGTGTTGCTACACTTATAGGATTTGCAGTAATGGCAATGCTAACATTCGAATTTGCTAGAGTAACAAAATCTTATAACTACAAAGATTTAATGAAGAATTTATTAGGAAAATTTGGTATATTATATGATTTAATCTATATTCCACTTGCAATAATAATTCTTGCAGTTATGGCTTCTGCTACAGGAGAAATTGTTAACCAAACAATGGGACTTAATTATTGGGTTGGTGTTATATTTGTTGTAATAGTAGTTGGTATATTAAACTTCTATGGTACTAGTTTAATTGAAAAATTTGAAACTTATGGAACTATAGCATTATATATAGCATATATTATATTTGGTGTATTAGCTATAAAAGGTGCTGGTTCACATATAAGTGAAGTATTTGCAACAGGCGATACAAGCTTTGTTGAAGGTCCAGCAAATACCTTCAATATAGTATGGCTAGGTGTAGTTTATGTAGCTTACAATATATTAGTATATCCATCTAGCTTTGAATCACTAGAAAGACAAACAACTAGAAAACATACAATAGTAAGTGGTTTAATAGCTGGTGTATTAATGACAGTGCCATGGTTTATAAGTTATATAGCATTTATGGGATTCTATCCAGATCCAGAGGTATTAGGAGCTACAGTTCCTTGGCTTGTAATATTAAATAGAGTAGGCGGAACTTGGGCAATAGTAATATTTGGTGTAGTAATGGGATGGACTTTAATAGAAACTTCAACTGGTATAATACATGCGTTCGTTGCAAGAGTTAACTCAAGCTTAGTTGATTTTGGTAAAAATCAATTAACTGGTGGTCAAAATGCAATATTAACTGTTGTAGTATTAGCAGCTGCTGTAATCTTATCTAAATTCGGTATAATAGACCTTATATCTAAAGGATATAATGCTATGTCATACGGATTAATGTTAGTTTACATATTACCAATGTTAACTATAGGTTTATATAAAATCGTTAAATCTGGAAAATAATAATTAAAAATTGATTATGGAGAGAAGCTATTAGATTATGCTAGTAGCTTCTTTATTTTTTGAAAAATAATTATTTTACTAAAATTTGTATTATCTGTATAATAAAATTAGGATTATTAAAATTACAAAGGGGTAAGTGCAATGAAAAATAAAATAAAATATAACACAAGAGCTTTATATTTTACTGAAAAAATATCTGAAAAAATAGATAGAGTTACAGATTATCCATTGACAGTAATTCAGGCTCCTATGGGATATGGCAAGACTACAACAATGAAACAATTGTTAAATAAAGAAGATATATATATTTATTGGCTTAACATATACACTAATTCTGTAGAAGTATTTTGGAGGGGTTTCTCAAATTTAATATCAAAAATCGATGAAAAAACGGGAAATGATCTTAGTGAAATGGGCTTTCCAGATGATGATATATTAAAATGGGAAGCTATACAGATGATCAGTAATTTAAAAATAGATAAAGATGTGGTTATTGTAATAGATGATTATCAGTTTGTAAGTCAATCTAAGATAGATGAATTTTTAGAAATATTGATAAAAGATTTAGAAGAGAATATACATATAGTTATAGGAACTAGAAATTCTTTTTTAAATGATATAAATGAACTTCAGTTAAAGCATTATTTAAATTATATATCTAAAGAGGATATGGAATTTACAAGAGAGGATATAGTTAGCTACTATCAATTATGCAAGGTTTATTTAAAAGACGAGTATATTAATAAGATATATAAATACAGCGAGGGATGGATAAGTGTTATATATTTATTTATGCTGAATTATACAGAAAATAAAACTATTGATTTGCAAAATAATATATATGATCTCATGGAGACTACTGTATATAGAAATTTGAGAGATGAACTGAAGGATTTGCTTTTGAGACTCTCTATATTTGATAAGTTTTCTATGGATGTGATTAGATATATCGTAGGAGAAGAAAAGGCAGAGATTTTATTATCTGAACTATTATCTAAAAATGGATTTATAAAATATGATTCGATAAATAAAGAATATTATTTTCACAGTATATTAAAGAAGTGCTTAGATGAAAAGTTCGAAGAAAAACCACAGTCATTTAAATTAGAAGTGTATAAAAATACTTCAAAATGGTTTTATAATAGAAAAGAGTACTTACAAGCTATGGAGTATTTTTATAAAAGTGGTGATTTTGAGATGATAATGAAGTGCATAGAAAAGGATAGAGGAAATACAATTACTATGGAACAGAAGGATTGTATTATAAACTATATGGAGTCTTGTCCAAAAGAAATTAAGAAAAAAAATCACTTAGCTATGCTTATATATATTAGAAGGCTTTTTACATTTAATGAAAAAGAATTATTTGCTAAGGCTTGTAGAGAAACTCTTGCTAATATACAAGCGGATGGCGATTTGAACTCCAAAATGAGAAATCAATTATTAGGTGAAATTCAGCTGATAATTAGCTTTACAAAGTACAACGATATAGAAGAAATGTCTAAATGTCATAGAAAGGCATGTGAGCTTATGAGCACACCTTCTACTATAAATACAAACCATGGAACGTGGACATTTGGCTCACTGTCAGTATTATATATGTTTTACAGAGAAAAGGGAAAATTAGATAGACAGTTAGAAATAATCAAGGAAGCGATGCCTTATTACTATAAAGTAACTTCTGGTCATGGTAGAGGAGCAGAGCATATGATGGAGGCAGAGGTGTTTTTCAATAGAGGAGATTTTGAAAATGCAGAGATAGCTATGCATAAGGCTATCTTAGATGCGAATATGGAATCTGGCATAAAGCTATGTGGATATTTCTTAAATATTAGAATTTTATTGGCGAAGGGGCTTTACGAGAAGGCTATAAGCTTATGTGAAAAAGTAAGAGAAAATATGGATAAAAAGCAATTGAATATATTTGCACATATTTTAGATTTATTTGATGCGTTTATTTATTCTAATTTGAATAATAAAGAGAAAATACCTACATGGATAAGAAAGGGAAATCTCGATAATATAAAGGTGTTTTTCCCAGCGATGCCTTGTGTAAATTTAGTATACTCCAAGGTATTACTAGTTCAAGAGGAATATACAAAGCTTTTAGGATTTTATGAAAAATCTATAGCTATGGCTAAAATATTTCCAAATTTATTATGTGAAATTTATGCAAATATACATGTATCAGCATGCTTTAATAAGCTGAGAAAAAAGGAGGAGGCATTTAAAAAGCTTAAATGTGCTTTAGATATTGCAATGGCAGATGATTTATATATGCCTTTTGTTGAAAATTATAATTATATAGAAGCTCTGTTTAGGGAATTAAAAACTGAATTTAAATATAGAGATTTTATAAGAGTCGTGGAAAAATTATATAAAGAATATAAGGTCTCTATAAGTATATGTAATGATGAAGAAAAGGTAGAGCTTACAAATAGAGAAATGGAAATAGCGATATTGGCATCTAAGGGAATGACTAATAAGGAAATAGCAGATAAAATATATGTTTCTGTAAATACTGTAAAGGCTATTTTAAAGACTGTATTCAAAAAATTATCTATTAAATCTAGAGCTCAGCTTGGAGTTGTATTAGATGATATTTTAAATTAAATCAGAAGGAGGTTGTATTTTGTGACAACCTCTTTCTTTTAGGATTATTAAAATTTGGAGTCACCATAGAGATGACTTTATTAAGAGCTAAAATTTAATCATCGTCGCCGCAATCATCAAAGTCATTGTCGCAATCGCAGTCATCAAAGTCATTGTCGTAATCATTATCGAAATAATCACAATCTCCATCGTTGTCGTAATCGTGTTCGCTACAATCATGATCGTCGTGATCGTGGTGGTCATGATGATGGTGATCGTCAAAATCGTGGTCATGATGATGGTGATGGTGAGAGTCATAATCATCGGGATCGTGTAGATTCCTATAATAATCATCACTATCGAAGTAATTATTGTTGTTTGAAGGTCTTGCTCTATTATTAGATGGATATGATCTAGTATTAGATCGCTTTGAAGGAGATGAAAGTATACGAACTACACCTATCATTAATAATAAAGCTCCTATAATTTTAAAATCTAAATTAAATATAACCATACCTAAAATTATTAATATAATCGAGCCAATTTTATTTACCATATAAATTTCCCCTATCTGTAGTATTGTATATTTAAATTATATTAAAAAAGATGACTACAAATGGTAAAATAACTAATTTATACCCAGGTGGGTGATAAAATTTATAGTTGAGATTTTTTTAATAATTTGTTTATCTCCATGCACACTACAGCTCCAAATGCTAGGGCGAAGCAAATAGCTAAATTATCAAATTCGTAAATAGAAGGTATTGCAAATATTCCTCTCATAAAAGGAAGTAGAGTTATAGAGAACATTAAAAGGCATACAATTACTGCACCTAAAGCATATTTATTGCTAGCTATACCTAAGCTAATAATAGTTTCGCTGTTAGATCTAGCTGCAAATGTTTGGATTATTCTAGATAGAGTAAGTGTCGAGAATGCCATAGCAGTTCCAAGTTCGTCTGAAGTTTGCATTCCTATATATTGAGCCAAAATTGTAACTATACCTATTATAGAACCTCTTACTAAAACTGCATGAAGAGTATCCTTTGACAAAATACTTTCATTTGGATTTCTTGGAGGTTTGTTCATAGTATTCTTTTCTGGTTTTTCAAAGCCTAGAGCTATTGCTGGTAGAGAGTCAGTAACTAGGTTTATAAACAACAATTGGATAGTTGTGAATGGATTAGTCCATCCAGCGAATACTGCAAATAGTATTGCGATTATTCCACCTAGATTTCCTGAAAAAAGGTAGGTGATAGATTTTTTTATGTTATTGTAAACTGTTCTACCTACTTCGATAGCGTTTATTATAGTTGCGAAGTTGTCGTCTACCAAAACCATAGCAGCTGCATCCTTTGCTACTTCTGTACCGCTACCCATTCCTATGCCAATATCTGCTTGCTTAAGAGCTGGTGCGTCGTTTACACCGTCGCCGGTCATGGCTGTTATTTTGCCTTTTCGTTGCCATGCTTTTACTATTCTTATTTTATTTTCTGGGGAAACTCTAGCGTAAACTGATATATTTTCTAGCTTTTGATCTAGCTCTTCGTCAGTTAGGGCATCTAATTCTTGACCAGTAAGAGCTAAGTCATTTTTGTCCATGATGCCTATTTCTCTAGCTATAGCAGCTGCTGTAGTTTTATGGTCACCGGTTATCATTATTGTTTTGATGCCAGATGATTTAGCATGTTTTACAGCCTCGAAAACTTCCTCTCTAGGAGGATCTATCATCGCCATTAAGCCTATTAGAGTCAAGTCATTCTCGTTGTCTAAAGTTGGTTCAAATTCTTCTGAAACCTTTTTGTATGCAAATGCTAAGACTCTTAGTGCTCTATTTGAAAAATTTTCGTTTATTTTTCTGTATTCATCTAATATATCCTCAGACATATCTAGTATAGTATCGTTTTTAAATGCATACTTACATCTGTCAAATATTACATCAGGAGCACCTTTTGTGAACATTATTTTTTCGCCATCTACTGAATTTACTGTAGTCATAAGTTTTCTATCACTATCAAAAGGTAGTTCAGATAGTCTTGGATATTTGTCTCTTATGGATTTGTAATTTATATCGTATTTATTTGCGTAATTTATAAGGGCTACTTCTGTAGGATCGCCTATTTCTATGCCTTCTTCATTTACATCGGAGTCATTGCAAAGTATAGAAGATAGGTTCAAATATCTTTCTTGTGCTATACAACCTGTAATAGCAATTTCACTTCCTTCAGGTTGTTCTATGGAAACAGCTGGATTATAATTCTTGATGTATTCAAATCCGTTGAACTTGTCGCTGTCAGGACCATAAAGATAAGTTTCTACTACTGTCATTTTGTTTTGAGTTAAAGTACCAGTTTTGTCAGTGCATATGACGCTTGTTGAACCTAGGGTTTCAACTGCTGGTAATTTTCTGATTATAGACTGCTTTTTAGCCATTGTATTTGTACCAGATGCTAGAACTATTGTGACGATGGATGTCAAAGCTTCTGGAATAGCGGCAACTGCTATTGCTACTGCGAACATAAATGAGTTCATTATATCGTCGCCTCTGAAGACCTCAAGTGCAAATATTAGTCCAGCTAAAATTACTATAAAGGTTCCTAATTTTTTCCCAAAGTCGTCTAATTTTTGTTGAAGAGGAGTTTGCTTGCTTTCAGCGCTGTCTAGTAAATTTGCTATTTTTCCCACTTCAGTGTCCATACCGCAAGATGTTACTACAAAGGTTGCTCTACCGTATACGACCATTGAGCCACTAAATACCATGTTCTTTTGATCACCAAGTGCGCAATCTTCAAATATTATTTCTGAATTTTTTAAAACTGGTTCAGATTCACCTGTTAGCATGCCTTCTACAACCTTGAAGGTCTGAGCTTCTATGATTCTACCGTCAGCAGGAACATAGTCGCCAGCTTCCAAAATTACGATATCACCAGGAACTAGCTCCTGAGAAGGTATAGTCAATTTTTCGTTGTCCCTCAATACCTTTGCGTTTGGAACAGATAATTTTTTCAAGCTATCTAGAGAGCTCTCTGCTTTTTTAGTCTGAACTACACCTAATACTGCATTTATAGCTAAGACTGCAAATATTATAAGTGATTCCACTGTGTCACCTAAAAAAACTTGAGTAAACGCTGCAATTAAAAGTATTATTACTAATGGGTCATTAAAGCTTTCTAAAAATAGCTTCCAAGTCGGCTTCTTAGGCTTTTCATTTAATTGATTAAAACCGTATTTCTCTAATCTTAATTTCGCTTCTTCTTTTGACAATCCAGTCAAATTACTATCTAGGTCATTTAAAACTTGAGCTGAATTTTTTTTGTAAAACATATATATTCCTCCAATATTTAAAATTTTTTAAATAAAAAAGACCTCCGAAGTAGATCATGACTAACCTACTTTGAAGGTCTTGCTAACAAGTTTATGTACTCGCTAGTCAACCGGGATAAAATCCGAAATGACGATTGACTATCACAGAGTGAAAGCTACTCCCCTTCAAGGGAATCTTTTTTTATTTAATATATTATATTGTGTATTACAGAAAAATACAACTAAAATTATGTTAAATATTTGTAAAACGAAAATATAATAGAGATTATATTGTTTGTCAAGTATTTAAAAAAAATAAAATAAAAAAAACATTATTTTTCGAAAAAATTGTAAAAAAGAGGAAAAAAGAAGATTTATGTTGTATTATATATTATGAGGGAGTGTTTTTCACTCCTTTTAATAAATAAAGAGGGGAGGATTAGATTTGCGAAAAAAATCTAACAAAAAGCTTTTAAGTAGATTACTAGTTTTCTTAATGGTTGTTGCACTAGTAGGAACAGATGCTAGTGTGGTCGCAGCAGCTAGTATCACGCCTCCTGATGGAACTTATGTTATATCAAATACAGAGCAAAAGATAGCTCCAGGTATAACAGAAAGTGAAGTTATAACAAATAACGAATCAGGAACTAATCAAAATATTGATTATCTTTGCGAGGTAGACTTAGCTGGTACATCTACAACAAAAATTATCGCGGGGTATGCTGATTACAATGCCTCTAAATGGAAAATGCAGAGACTAAGTGATCAAGCAAAAGCAGCTCAAAAGGCTGGTTACAATGTTGTAGCAGGTGTTAATGCTGACTTCTTCAATATGGCTACAGGAGAACCTTTAGGTGCACTTGTTATGGAAGGCAAAGTATACCACAATGCTAATGGTCGTCCATATTTTGCAATATTAAAAGACGGTACTGCTGCAATAAGAAATGGAAATGTATCATTAAACGATGTAGAAACAGCTGTGGGTGGAGATGCTATAATAGTACAAAACGGAAAGGTAAATGTTAATCCAAACAATACATACCATAACATAGTTTATTCTAGAACTGCTATTGGTATAAAACCAGATGGTACAGTAGTTACTTTTACTACACATGGACGTAATTACCCTATATCTTGTGGACGTACTTACACAGACATGGCAAAAATGATGATAGGTGCTGGATGTAATACAGTTATTGCACTAGATGGTGGTGGATCTTCTACTTATGGATCAAAATACGAAGGTAGTAGTGAATTTTTATGTCGTAACTATCCATCAGATGGTTCTGAAAGATATATAAGTAGTTCACTTCTTATAGTATCTACAGCTAAACCAACAGGTCAATTTGACCATGCTTCACTTTCTCCTAATAATTTAGTTTATACACCAAATTCAAAGGTTAAATTTGAAGCTAAAGGTGTTGACTCAGCAGGTGGAGAAGCTCCTTTACCAAGTGATGTAACTTGGAAATTAGAAGATAGCAAATATGGTCAAATAAATTCTAATGGCGAATTTACTTCAAATGGTACTACTGGTGAAGTTAAAGTTAATTTAATGAGTGACGGAAAAGTAGTAGGAACTACTTCTATCACAATTGCAATTCCAGATAGTATAACATTTGCTAATGATGAAGTTAGTTTAGGATTTAGCAAGAGTACAGATTTATCCATCAATGTAAAATATAAAGGTAGAGAAGTAATTTACAAAGATGGAGATTTTAAATGGACTTTAAGTGATGAAAAATTAGGTTCTTTTGAAGGTAATATATTCACTTCATCAGATTCTGAAACAATAAACGGTACTGCAACTGCAACTTGTGTTTATGATGAGAGTGTTCAAGGTACAGTTAACTTAATTATAGGTAAACTTCCTTCAGTAGTTTTAGATTTTGAAGATAAAACTGATGAAGAAGGAAATACTATAAAAGCTGAAGATTATTTTAGCATAACAAGAGATAAGAATGATACTAGTTCTTTGTTATTACTTGGTGATTATGGTAGAGGTGCCAAAGATGATGCTAAATTAATTGATATAGATAGTGGAGAGCCTGTACGTTTTGGAAGTCATGCTTTAAAAATTGACTATGATTTCTCTGATGTAGGTGCAGCTACAGATGGTGTTTATGTTGGATTTACTGAAGCAGGTAAACCAATAGAAGGTAATCCAACTGGTATAGGTATGTGGGTTTATGCTCCAGAAGGAACTCCAAACTTATGGCTAAGAATTGAATTAGATGATGGTAGCAACAGCTTAATTAGACTTGACTTTACTGAAGAAACTAATATATCACAAGGTAAAATGGGTGGTATAGACTGGAATGGTTGGAAATATGTCGAAGCAAGTTTCCCAAAAGGTGTATCTGGACCATTCAAGATGAGAGCAGGACAAGCGATAAGAGTTATGTACGTTCCTGGAACTCAACAAGGTTTCTATACTAGAGGTGAAACTAAAGATGATGGAACTTACGATATGGTAGAGGTTCCACAAGCTCAACGTAAGGGTTCATTATATATCGATAACCTACAATTCGTATATGGAGCTAACAAAGACGATATAGATAACCCATTAATAGACAGTATAACTGCTAATGATGTTGAAATTAAAAACGGTATGACTATAGATACTAATACAATTAATTTCAAATCATTATATAGTGATGTTGAAAATAAAAATACTAGTGGTATAGATTACGATACAGTTCGTATGTACTTAGATGGAGTTAATATGATTTCTGAAAAGAACTGCGTAAATGTACCTGGAGATAATGCAATCAATCTATACGATGCTAAATTATCAAATGGAAAACACAGTATAAAAATACTAGTTCGTGATAAATTCGGTAATGAAACAACTGAAACTAGATATTTTAATGTACAAGGTGATAAGGAATACAACACAGTGGAATTATCACCAACAACTGAAGGTAATCCAATTTTAAATAAAAACTATGATTTAGGATTAAAAGCAAAGAAAATAGAAGAAATAGATGCAGTTGAAACAGAAATTAAAATCAACAAAGATTTCAAAGATTATGAAGTTACATTTAATGATGATTTCGATGGAACTGCAACTTACGATGCTAAAGATAGTGTAATAAAAATAAACGCTACTAGAAAAGAAGGTGTTTCTACACAAACTGGCGAACAAAATATAGCTACAGTAAGCTTTAAGGTACCTAAAGAACTTAAGAAGGGTTCTGTATTTACATATAGTGCTCAAAAAGGATTAATAACTTACAATACTGATCAAGAAGAAGGATACACAAAATCTTTCGCAACAGGTCAAGAAAGTATAGAAGTTCTTGCTCCACTTACAATAAAAGCTGATCAAATGGTAGTAGGCTTTGATGGTAAGATATATGTAAATGATTTAGATGGTAAACCAGTTTCAGATGCAACTATATATAAAGATGGAACTGAAATAGGTAAGACTAATGAAGAAGGATATCTTCAAACTGATGTATTATGTCAAGCAACAGGAAAGAGCAGTTTATATGCAGAAAAAGGTGAAGACATATCTTATGCTATAACTATTAAAACAACAAGTGCAGCAGGTAATGAAGAAGGTCTTCCTGAATATGTTATATCAAATGCAACAACAGGTTCTGCAACTAGCAAGAATATAACATGGATGTCAAATCCAAAAACATCTGAAAATAAAGCTATAATGCAAATTGCTAAGAAGGCTGATTACGATGCAAATGGAGAAAGTGCATTTACAAATATTGAAGGAACTAGTAACCTTCAAAGCTTCTTAGGATCAACAGATGATAGCGCAAATAGAACTGTAAGAGTAAACAAAGTAATAGCAACTGGCTTAGCTAAAAATACACAATACGCATATCGTGTTGGTGATGGAAATAAATGGTCAGAAGTTAAAACTTTCAAGACTAATAGATCAGGATTAAACACAAACTTCTTTATTATAGGTGATACTCAAGCATCTAACCAAGATAATGTAGATCAAATTGCTGCTAATTTAGCTGCAGATGGAAATTACAGCTTTGGTATACAAACAGGTGACTCAGTAGATAATGCAGCTACTTATAGTCATTGGACAGATGTTCTTCAAATGTTTGGTGGAAACTATATAGGTTCAGTGGATATGATCCATGTTTTAGGTAACCATGAATACATGGGTGACTTAAATGGAGATACTGCACAAAATATCTATAACTTACCAAATTCTAGAAGATACTCTGTAGAATACGGTAATGTTTATGTAGCAACTATTAACTACACAGTTAATAAAACTCAACTTAAAGAAGACTTAGAATGGTTAAAACAAGATGCAAAAGCTAGTAAATGTAAATGGAAAGTTCTTACTATGCATCAACCAGCTTACTATACAAATATAGCAGGTTCTAATGAAATGATAAATGAATTAGTGCCAGGTGTAGCAGAGGAAGCTGGAATAGATTTTGTATTTTCTGGTCATGACCACTCTTATGCTAGAACTGAACCTCTAAAAGATGGGGAAGTCAATGAAAAAGATGGTATAGTTTACTATATCTGTGGATCTACAGGTGAAAAATCATATGGTATAGCTAATAATCCTGATTTCCATTTTGCAATAGCGACTCAAGATTTCAATGGTATCTATATAACTGCATCAACTACAGAAGATAAGATGACAGTTACTACTCATGATGTAGATGGATCTATTATAGATAGCTATACTAAGACAAAATCATCTGAAGACTGTGATAAAGATGGTCACGATTATGTATACGATGGTGAATACCTAACTTGTAATAAATGTGGAAACGCTAAAGAATTAGGTAACTATACAGGATTTGCAAAAGATGAAAAAACTGGTAAAGAAATGTACTTCATAAATGGTAAATTCCAAACTGGTTGGGTTGCTGACCCTAATGACCAATATAATATGTATCACTTTGGCACAGATGGTTTAGCTCATAATGTAGTAGTTACAGAAGACAAACCAACTACATGTACTTACAAAGGACATAAGACTTTTAAATGTAAGGATTGTAATTTAACATATACAATAAATTATCCTAAGAGTGCAGGACATGAATATGAACCAGTGATTACTAGTACAGGAAAAACTGAATATATCTGTAAGAAATGTGGATATAAGAGTTTAGGATTACTAGCTAATCAAAGCATTAAATTATCATATACTGTTTCTGCTTACACAGGAAATAATAAGATACCAGCAGTTACAATAACTACAACTACAGGTAAAACTTTAGTTAAAAATACTGACTTTACAACTAGTTATGTTGACAACGTAAATGTTGGTACAGGTAAAGTAACAATCAAAGGTATAGGTGACTATGCAGGTGAAGTTGTTAAGACTTTCAAAATAACACCAAGGGATATATCTACAATGAACAACACTAATGTCACATTAGAATACGACACTGTAGATGCTGATGGAACTCAAAAAACTCCAGCAGTTACTAAGTTAACAGGTCAAATAACTTATGTATCTGGAGGACAAAACCAAACTAAGACACTTTCATTAGTAAAAGACAGAGATTATACAGTTAGCTATAGCAATAACGTTAAACCAGGAACTGCAACAGTTACAATAACTGGTACAGGAAACTATACTGGTACTATAACTAAGACTTTTGAAATAAAAGGCGATGAAGTAACTGTAGATAAGGTAACTGGATTTAAAGCTACAGGAACAACAACATCAGAAGTAGATTTAGCTTGGGATAAGGCTGATTGCGATGGATACGAAATAACTAGATATTCAACAGCAAGCAAGACTTATGTTAAAATAGCTGATATAGATAATGCTGATACTACAACATATAAAGATACAGGAAAACTTTCTGGATGCTACTATAAATACAAAATAAGAGCATATAAATCAGTAAATGGACAAAAAGTTTATTCTGAAGAATCAAATATAGTAAAAGCAACAGTTAAACCATTAGCTCCAGCAGTTAAATTAGGAACTGTAACTAATGATAGTGCAAGTTTAAGCTGGAACCAAATAGCAAGAGCTACAGGATACGAAGTTTATAGAGCTAACCAAGACAGCGAAGACTATAAACTAGTAAAAGACATAGCTAGTGCTACAACAGTAACTTACAAGGATTCTGGATTAAATGCAGATACTGCTTACAAATATAGAGTAAAAGCATATAGAACAGTAGATGGACAAAAAGTTTACTCTGAAGATTCAAATGTAGTAGATGCTAAGACACAACAAGGTTCTTCTGAAGAAGTTACTACAAAACAAGGAGTAACTACAGGAAGCTTAAATGTAAGAAGTGGACCATCAACAGCATACGACAAGATAGGATACCTAGCTAAAGGAACAAAAGTAGAAATAGTAGAAGTTGCATCAAATGGCTGGTATAAAATAAAATACAAAGATGGCTATGGATATGTATCAAATAAATATGTGAAACTAGGTGTTTATGAAGGTATAACAACAGGAAACGTAAACGTGAGAAGTGGATCATCAACAGCATCTTCTAAGTTAGGCTACTTAACTAAAGGAACAAAAGTTGAAGTAGTAGAAGTGGCATCAAACGGATGGTACAAGATACAATATGAAGATGGTTATGGATATGTATCATATAAATATGTAGAATTAAATGTTGAAGGAAAAACAACAGGTAATTTAAATGTAAGAAGTGGATCATCAACAGCATATTCTAAGATAGGTTATTTAACTAAAGGAACAGACGTTAAAATAGTACAAATTTGTTCAAATGGTTGGTATAAAATAGAATATAACGATGGCTATGGATATATATCAAATAAATATGTAGAATTAGATTAATTTAATATTTCTATATAATATGGAAGGGTCCCACAGATGTGGGGCTCTTTTTTTGCTTTTTAACCTTGTGGAAAAATATACAAATATATGGTAATATATTTATGGAATTTTATAAATTAACACTGGAATAAGATGGGGGTGATTCTAAAGTGAAAAAATTTCAAAAAATAATATCGATAGCGTTGGTATTAGTCATGCTGGGTTCTAATTTAGCATTTGCTGAAAATCAAGAACCTGAATTACAGGAAACTACTGTAACTAGCATAAATTATTATAGAAATAATACAGCGGGAAGAAGGGTAACAGATGCAATTTATGTGACTCCAGGTCAAGGACGTGAAGTAAAGCTACAAAGATATAATGAAGAAACTAAAAAATGGCAGACAAAAGTCACAAAGTATGCATCAAATGAAGAAACTAGTAAAATAATTTTTGTATATCCAAGTGAATGGTATGCACAAAAGACTTCTAAATGGAGAGTTTACGTTCCAGCGACAGAAACAGCAACTAAGTTTATATCTAAAGAAATCTCAGTAAATACAAAAAGAGTTTATCAAAACCCTAGCAGCT
>NZ_JBJDXL010000326.1:0-3539 GCF_051866655.1 Intestinibacter sp. | reverse complement strand
GCTTCCATCGCATTGAGTTAATTGTGCGAAGTTTACAGCGTAATTTTCTTCACCTTGATTGTAGATATAAATAGAAGCCTCTGGACCCATAAGACCTATATCAGCTTCTTCAGATATTAAAGCAGACATTGTTTTGTCGGCTCCTTGAGTATTTACTAGGTCAATTTCCAATCCCTCATCTTCAAAAAAGCCTTGGCTCATTGCAACATATTGAGGCGCATAAAATACTGAATGTGTAACCTCGGCGACAGTTACTTTTTCCAGATTTTTCTCAGAGGCTTGATTACCACAGCCCGTCAAACAGCAAACTCCCAAAGTAGCAGCACTTACAATAGAAACAATTTTTTTGAACATATATATACCTCCACAAAAATAAAACATAATTCATTATATTCAAAGTTTCCAGATTGGTTACAACTTTGATTATTTTTAATTATTTTTTTAAATATGTGATACTATATAATAAGAGATATTAAATAACAGGAGGAAAATTTTTATGAGAAGTAGAGCTGAATTAAAAATAGATGCCAAAAAGAAGTTAAATGCATATTTGAAAATTCCAATTTTGGTATCTATAGCTATAATTTTAATAAGTGGTCTTATCAGTTTATTACAAGATGAATATTTCACTTTATCTACTATATTATCTTTCTTATTTACATCTGTTGCAGGTGTGTATTCATCTATGCTGTTTTTGAATATAGCTAAAAACGACAACTTAGATCCAGTGGAGTTTTCTTGGATGAATGTTTCTAAGGAAAAATTATTAAAATGCCTTATTTACTCTGCACTTATGTATATAGGTACTTTCTTGATAACTTTCTTATCTTCAGTAGTAGGTGTGATAATAGCTGCACTTGCATCGATATTTATAATGATTTTAGAAATTTATTTATCTTTTTCAATTTTAGCTATACTAGATACTGATGCACCTATATTAAATGCTGTACGAATTAGTATGGATTTAGTTACAGGTAATTTCTTTAAAATTATAGTATTTGGATTATCCTTTATAGGATGGTTTTTCCTAGGCATATTGACTATGGGTATAGGACTTGTTTGGGTATTCCCTTACTTCAGTGTAAGCTTTGCAAATTACTATTTAGAATTAAGAAGAAATAAACCTATGATATAGACGCTAAAAAGAGGCTAATCGATTAGCCTCTTTTATTGTGGTTAGGTTTTTATAATTTATTGGGATTTTTTAGATATTTATTTTGTATATATATACCCCGCTTTCAAATAAATAAATCAAATTTTATTGCAAAATGGTGGGATAATGGTGGGATAATTAATAAATTAGAAAGAATTTAAAATTATCAAACCCAGTAATTACAAAAAAGAAGGAGCCCTCAGGCTCCCAAGCTTTTAATTATACACATTAGTCAACATTTCTTTTACATTATTATTATACCCCTATAGTATACAAATAAACATCGTTTTTGCATATTCCTAAAAAATTAAACTTTTACATCATAAATCGACTGTTATTACTAATATATAATATTTATCTTAGAATTTACGTAATTTAATAAAGCAATTTTCAAGCCAAAAAAGCTAGCAGATGCTAGCTTTTAAGCGTTTTCAAATGTGTAAATTGCATCTATCCTTGTAATATAGATAGAGTCATTTTCACAACCTATATATTTTGCATATTTCTTTACTTTTTCCTTTGCTATTTCTAAATCACTTATGTCCTCAGCTACAAGATCTTTAATGTACATATCCATCAAATACGCCTTGTAAGGTTTTATATTATAACCTAAGTATTTTGTTAGTCTCTCTATCTCGCAACCAAAATCGCCATCTTCTCTTATTAAAAATTCATAGACATCTTTTCTATAAGGATTTGCCATTATAATTTTTTGGACTATTTTATAGCTATCTGGCTTGCTTATAAATCCGTCCTTGTAGTTGTTAAAAAGCGCATTTGCCTGCTTTATAGATTTTGCATCTATATAGGATTCTACATCTGTTACACCGTATTCTAACAAAACATCTATAACGGCCATATGTATATTAAAGCAATCTCTATATAAGCTTCTAGATAATCTATCTACAAACGGCTTTATATCGAATAGCCTTGAAGTATTTCGTTTATTTTTGTTTATAGAATTCTTTTCTTTAATAAAATTGTTGAAAATGCGTTTAAAATCGAAATACTTTTCACAATACGTCTCTTTAAATATCTTAAAATCTACAACAATTACATTGTAGCTTACTAAAATTTCTACACCTTTTTTTATAGATTGATCGACTAGAGCTTCTGCAAAATTTAGATAATCGTCATTTATCTGTCTAAGTGTAGTTAAATTATCATTGCAGTAATCTTTAAATTCATCGCTTGATTTTTGTGCATATTCTAAAAATAATTTTCTTATTGTATTATAGTTGTCTCTTTTTTCATTGAATTTTATTACTGCTCCATTTATATCAAATAAAATCATGTAGTAATAACCTCCTTGTAAAAATTTTCACTTGAAAATTCTATGCAAATTTTTTCGTTATTACTATATTTGATTTTATAGCTTATTTTCCTTTTAAATACAAAATTTGTCTAAAAGTTTTTTAGATAACGCCGAAAACTCCAAAAATAATTGGAATAAACATAGCTGGTAGCAAATTGGCTACTTTTATGTCAGATTTTAATATCATATTTATACCTAAAGCCATTATAAGTAAGCTTCCTACAGCGTTCATCTCTGTTATAACACTAGTAGACAGTAGTCCCTTTAGTAAAAAAGATCCCATTGCTATAGCCCCTTGATATACAAATACTGCTACAGCTGACAATAAAACACCTATTCCCATAGTAAGAGAAAATAAAAAAGCACCGACTCCATCTAATGCTGATTTTGCATATAGAATTTGATTATCTCCAAATAGACCGCTGTTTAAAGAACCAACTACTGCCATAGCTCCTACACAAAATAGCAAACTAGCTGACACAAATCCCTGTGATATAGATATTTGTTCGCCATTACCCTTATTGAACTTGGCCTCTAGCTTTTCTCCAAATTTATTTAATGCCTTGTCTATATCTATTATTTGTCCTATTATACCTCCTACTACCATAGATACAATACAAACTATTGTATGCTTACATTCAAGAGCCCCTGATATACCCATGTATATTACACAAAGAGCTAATCCTGACATTACTGTGTTACTTATATTTTCTATAGTTTCCTTTTTAACTAATCTTTGAATAAAATTTTTTAATAGTAATGCAGCTAAACTAGCTAGAGCAACTACTAAACTGTTAACTATAACCCCTAATCCAAACATATTTTTTCTCCCATATTATATTAATTATTTAAGTTAAAATTTATTTTGCTAAATCTATTATCTTCCTTGGATCCTTTGCAAAATCTTCAAATGAATATTCAGTGTATATCACATGCTTTCCTAGAAATCTTTCATATCTATTTTTTTCTTTTTCCATTACTGAATTTCTCTTTTTATCGTGATTATTGACTATTAATATTTTTAGGTTGTTCTTTTGTCTACTTGTCTGTACTCTTTTTAGCAAATATTTT
>NZ_JBJDXL010000325.1:0-16095 GCF_051866655.1 Intestinibacter sp. | reverse complement strand
TAATCTTCTTAATTAATTCATATCATTAATCTATATATAATTATTAAATTGTTCTTTTTTTCTTTGAAACTATATTTGTAATTACAATAAACAATATAGAAAATAATAATACAATTCCCATATTTATAATAATTGGTTTTAATGTTTCAAAATTAAATACTTCTATACTTTTTAATATTTCATTTGTTTTTATATACCAATATGATGGTAATATATGTGCTATATTTAAAACACTATTAGGTAACCATTCCATAGGAACAAAAGCACCACATAAGAAACTTGTACCTAATGCAACTACATTTACTATACCATTAATAGCATTTTTATTATTTACTAAATTAGTTGTTAAATATACTATATATTTCATATTTTATTGATTTTACTTACTCATTAAGTTATCTTCCACTTCCATTACTTAATGTAATGTACGTCTCGCGACTAGTCTCTGAACTTCTATTAGAGTTACAAATAATTGCCGACATATTCTAATATTTAGCTGCTGATTGTCTTATTAAGAGTTCCAGCAATTCAGAAGATATTTTTCATTTATCAGTTTATACAGTTATTGCTCTGCGCTCCAAATGTTAAAGTGCAGGTTCACCTGTAGACTTATCTGCGGTTAAATCTAACATTAAGGCATATCCTTTCTCCATACCATATTCACGAGAGAATGTTCTATCAACCTTAAACATAATAGAGTTACCGCCGAACTCATAAGATTGGAATGTAGCACCTACATCAAGGTATCCATTCTTAGCTTTGCTATACATGTAAGCAGTATTTGGTTTAAATCTAGACAAATACTCTCCAAGTACATTCTGTACTAATGACCACATGCGTTCATTACCATTTGTGTTAGCTTTACATTTCTGTAAAGATCAGACTATATCATTATCTTACTTATAACGGTTTTATATTGTCTTTATTTCCATAAAAGTATCTCCATCTAAATCCTCCACACCTCTTTTGTTTACCACTAATTGCATGACAAATATTTGTAGGAGTATTTATATTATTGGCAGTAGCTGCTTCTTTAATAGTTGAATATGATTCTATAAAAGTCCCATCATCAGAATACTTTGCTACAGCAGTGCCTACTGGATGATATTCAAATTTATTTTTATATGACCAATAGTAACCAAAAGATTGATGTGTTTTCTTATTAACACAATTATTAATAGCCACTCTGGCAGAATAAGGATTAGGAAACATTTTACATGCTTCACTAGCTGATTTCCAAGTTTTTAATAAGTTGCCTTGTAAATCAAACTGATATACTGCTTTCTCTTTAGTTTCTGTAGCTTCTATATCATCCTTATTCCCAGTATAGTATCTCCATTGATAATCTCCTGCATATCTAGTAACTCCTAGAATACAATTAGATATAGAATTTAAATTTAATTCAGTTTCAGCTTCTACTATAGAATCCCATACTCTTATAAATTTTCCTTCTATACTATATTGAGCTATTTTTTTCTTTTGATTTTCGTATGCTGTAAATCTTCCTCCTAATGCTAAATTATATGTATTAGGGTCTTTTACAAAATCTTCATTAACTAGTTCAGCTTC
This sequence comes from Intestinibacter sp., assembly GCF_051866655.1. Lineage (GTDB taxonomy): Bacteria > Bacillota > Clostridia > Peptostreptococcales > Peptostreptococcaceae > Intestinibacter. Next base: position 14,526 of record NZ_JBJDXL010000325.1, on the reverse strand, counting down.
CATAGCAAATGCTGCTTCTTTACCCTCTTTTGTAAAGGGAAATACAGCTAATGTTTCTCTTTCAAAGTTTTCATAACCATATTTAGCTACTGCTTGTGGAAAACCTCTTCTATTTTTCTTTCTATCCTTCTTTGAAACACCCATCCCTAAATATGAGTCGAATACATTAGGATCTTTAGTTTGATGTACTCCAATATAAATTTTTCCGTTAATTTTATTAGTTGTTTTATATACTATATAATTCATAAGATAAAAAACTTTTAGTCGTTGAACATTTCTCCCTTTCGGAGACCTTTGCTGCTGATTATCCAATCTTATACTTTTCAAACTATCACATATATTATCTCTAATTATGTTGTAGTGTATAAGCTCTAAGGATTTTCCAGCAATTTGAATTTTAGTTTCATCACTGTCACCAGTGAAGCATCCATAAATCTAGATGAAAATCCAATGATTCCCAGTAGGCTGCTCTGCCTTCTCCGCCATAGCAGACATTGCTGCTTGAAATACCTGAATAGTAAAATTATTGAATGCATACTTGGATGCAAATCGTTCTACTTGAGGAATTACCATTTTGTTATCGTAAAGGAGTTTACCCTTTACCTCATATACTTCATATTCGTATATGTTCAGACTATATCTTCATCCATTTAAATGGACGGCTCCTGTTCGTGGATTATAAATAATCTAGTCGTTACACACTATCTAAATTTTACTTTAGATTTGGCTCGGCATTGGCATTTCAGCGTTCACCGAATTAAGGAGCTTATCATTAATTTATTACTAAATTAAGCGGCATAATTCTTACCGTCCCCTATGTAGACTGGCCTTCCAGTGTCAGGATCAACGATTGTAGCCTTCCCATTCTTGTCTACATTAGTCTTATTAAAGAGAAGTCCATTATTTCTAACCTCTAAGAAGCTATTTAACAAGTCTTTCTCTTTCTTGTTCATCTTATAAAGTGTTTCTTTTAAATGACCATTATCCTTACCTTCTGCGATACTGATAAATTGGTCTTCCATAGCTGCAAACAAAGCAGAATATGATACATCGACACGATGTGTAGTAATATATCCACGATGTTTTTCAATATTAGACTGATATTTTATATATCCTTCTTCATGCATCTCTGGCCTTTTGGCCTTTATGTTACCATAAAGATTAGACTATATAACTTTCTTTCCTATATAAAAGAAAATATCCGTTTCAATCTTCAATATATTTGTATATATTTCCTTTATGCTTTTCATATTTCCCGCTTAATACATTCTGAACAGAACTACCTACTTCTTTAGCACATTGTCTAGCAGATTCCCATATTTTAATAATATTACCTTCATTATCTAGCATAGCCACTTTTTTTCTTCCTTGTCTTTTTGGTTTATTATAATTATTAAGTTTTTCTAGTGACCACATAAATCCATTAGAATCTAATGATTTTAATTTTATAGATTTAGTAATATTACTATAAGGATTTTCTTTTTCTGCTAATTCCTGAGTTTCATAAGATTCTATATAATTTCCATTAGAATCGTACTTATGTACCTCTCTAGTCTTTATCTGCAGAGACCTTGCTTTATCATAAGTTTTTTCTTTTATAAAAGAAAAGTAGTAGTTATTCTTTACACAATATCCAGTTAAAGTAGCAGATCGTATATTAGAGGGAGAACTATTGCTGTTTCTTGCAGCATCATTATAAGATTCAAATTCTCTGTCAAATTCTCCTGTTTTTAAATATCTAAAAACTTTTACCTTTAAATTTGTATTATATAAAGTTATATCTATCTTATCTACTTTATCAGTATTAAAATAAAAGCCATTAACTCTATATTTATACACTACTGCTCTTCTAATAGAGGATCCTTGTACTCCTAATTCATGAGCTGCTGTTTCATAATTAGGATACTCTCTAATAAAATTTCCATTATTATCGTATTGAAATACTTTAATTCCAGATAAATTATCACTATAACCTCCTAATACCATATTATATACATCATTTCTTGCTAAGAAATCCTCATTTACTAATTCAGCTTCTAAAGAAGAAGCATCCTCTGCGTTATCAAATACAGCTAGTGTTTCCCTTATAAAATTTTTAACTCCAAATTCCTTAACTGCTTGCTGCATTTTAGTTTTGGCTTTTTCATAAGTTTCTGGTTTATTAATATAAATTCCATTTGCTAAATATAGATCAAATATATCTGGATTAGCTGTTTTATGTACTCCTATATAAATATAGTTATTAATTTTATTAGTTGTCTTATATACAATATATTTCATAAATTTACTCCTTTCGGATAGTCGTTGAACATTATACAATTTATTTAATTATTGGGATTTCTCCTTTAATTTCTAAATTAAAAAGTATCTTTGCTGCTGATTGTCTTATATTAAGAGTTTCCAGCAATTAAGATATTTTTGTACTATTAGTCACCTAATAGTGCCACACTCAGAATTTGCATGATAAAATTCTCAATGGCATTTGACTGAAAACGGGTAGTATCTCCAACTTGACAGCCTGAAACATCAAGTAAAGATGAATAATCATTATCAATTAATCGTACAACATACTCCCAAAGATCGTCAGACTTTCTTACTGGTCTCTCAACCACCATACATTGCTGTCTAGTCTTATCAATCTTGAAAATATCGTATTTCTCATAGTATCTCTCTTTGAAATACATAACGATTTCTGATCCATTCTCTCCCGTATCAGTAGGAACTGCAGCAAACTCAATTCTCTTAATGAAGTTTACTTCAATATCGAAATCAAAGTAAAGACTATCAATAGAACGATACTTCTGCTGCTTGTTATCCATATAAAAGATATTTCTTAAAGATTCTGTTAAGAATGTAGCTGTTAATTCAGGATACATTCTTGATACTACACCCAATCTAGTAGGTCTAGTCCTAGATTTTACAAGTTTTTTAATTATCTTGTCTTACATTTTACTATCATGTAAGTTTAGACTATATCTTAGTCCTTATACAAGGACTCCGCAGGCTCGTGTCAATATTATTGGTATGGAATCCTCAATCATTAGTCGTTGAACCTTGTATCTTACAATTAAATCCAATTTAGATACCTTGGCTGCTGATTACCTCTAGTAGCGAAGGCTTCCAGCAATTCTTGCGGTTATACAATATATATTACTATATATTAGGGCACTAGACACCCAAAAATTTATAGAAGTCCTCATAAGTTCTGGTAGAACTCATTTCGGGACGCTTAGTTACAAAATTTGCTACTATCATATTATTACATTGTTTAAATTAATCTAAATCAATAAAATTTGGTGATGATATTGGTTTATAACCACCAGATGTCTGTTTAGATTCTTGTTTACGAACTGTTGTTTTTTGAGTAACTGGTTTTTCTGGCTGCTTTCCATTTAAAGCATCATCAAAACCTTTCTTATAGTTAGCTTTAGAATAAGCCTCTATTTGTTCTTTATAATATCTGGATAAAGTTTCCAATGCTTCTTCTCCATTAAGAGCAAACCATGCCATTCTTGTTAATGTCTCTGGATCATTTAATGCTCTAGCAAAATAACGAGTTCCGGTTTTGTCTACTCCTAATATAAATTCAGCTATTTCTTCTTTATCATTATCATCTAGATCGAACTCTCCTATTGAATCTACTTTATCTACTGCATTCTGTATAGCATCTTGAAACTCTACTACTTGTCTCTGCTCTTCTTCTTGACGGAGAATCTCCTCCTCATTTCGTTTAGCTGTCTCTTTAGCTCTATAAGAATTTCTCAATCCTTGCATTCTTTTCTCCCATAAAATTTGATTACCCTTTTCATGCTCCAAGGCAGCTATACACTCTTCATCAGTCAAATCTGGAGAAGTATCTTTCAAATCTAAGAGAAACAACTCTTCATCAGATAGAGAATCTATCTCTGTGCTCTCATTAGCAGTAGAATTTATGTAGTCTTCTACAGCTTGTCTTTTTATCCACTCAACATAATCATTTACAGAGAGATTATTAGATCTAACTTCATTTAAGAAATCAATCTCATCATCATATAAATTAGGCTCATTAGGTTGAGCATCAGTGGATGATAAAATACTTAATTGTTCTTCTCTAGACAAAGAATTAAAATCCTTCTCTTCTATAGAACCATCTTCTGATTCCATCTTAATAGATGTTGTATCTTTAATTCCTTTAGATTTAAGGAAAGCTGTAATTAAATCATCTTCATCTTCTGGCTCAGATTCATTAGTTTGAATATCTGGCTCAGGTTCACCATTAGCCCCCATATAGGGCTTAGTGTAATTATCGGGATCGAAATTATCATCTGATGTATAGGTTTTATCCATGACTACATCATCATCGTCCTCGAAGTCTAAATTGTTTAAATCATCAGTCATATTATTCCTTTTTGAAATTATTTGCAAATATAATTAATTTAAATCTCTACAACAAGCAATTATCATACATTGTTGAAATAATATAGAAAAATTATCATAACTTTAATAGATTAATACTAACTTTATATTTATTATAACTTCATTATGAATATTAAAGTATAATAATCGGGAATAGTTTTTAATCTTTCCTGACTTCCACTATTTAATTTAAATGTATGAGTATGTTCTCCTGAACTACCTGAAGAGTCACCACTAGCTGCACTTCCTCCAGAACCTCCAGAAGAAGAATCAGTAGTAAATGTATCTGTAGGTAAATTACTTGTTTCTATTAAGATTCCATTCTTTAATTCATTTAATGGTCTAACATCTGTTGGTCCAATAGAAGTTCCTGCTACTATAAATCTATCAGTAAGATTCGGAGTTCCTTCAGTGCCATCACATATATGCCATCCTTCTGGAATATTATTTAATAATCCATTATACATTTTTATTTCTCCTCGTAATGGAGCTTCACAGCATGAACAATGTACTTCTACTTTTCCTTTATGATTAAATACATTTACTTGATGATTAGTATCATATAATAAATCAATATTCAATATACTATCTAATGTAAAATTAGTATTAACAAAATTACCTCTGAATTTAGCATACTTTACAGTATCTCTCATTGTATTATTAGTGAAATTAGTAAATTCACAATTTTGGAAATCTGTAGTATATTCTCCTCTAAATGCATCTCCAGATCCTGTACAATAAGTTATTTTTGATAAGGATGATTCATGTAAATTTTGATACTCAAAATTATTATAGCTAAAGATGCCGTTAAAAGTATTTGTTCCAAAAACATCTATTTTTAAATGATTCTGTCTGAAATCGTGATTTATAGTATTAGTATTAAATGATTTAGCTGTTATTGTATTCCAGTTAAACATACAAAATCCATCTAATCCAGGATCTCCTTTATTAATATTTAATTCATTAATTGGCCCAACTATAGTATTATGACTAAAGTCTACTTTAATTATAGAATTTATAAAAGTACCATCAATTATATTATTATTAATTCCATAAGTAGGATTATCATCCTTTAATAACTGTACATTATTAATTCTTCCAATAAATTGATTGTTATTTACTAATCCTTCACATATAAATTTAATAACATCAGCTTGGAATATATTATACTTTAATGTATCTTTAAAAGTATTATCTTGCCAAATATCAGCAGAAATTTGATTTCCGAAGAAGTCTCTTTCCCATGTACAATTATCAATTATAGAGCTACTAAAGATATTAGAATAAGTTTTACCTTTAAATGTACATTTAGTTAAGTTTCCATTTATTTGATTATTTTCTATTTTATCTCTAAATGTACATTCTTCTATACTTCCCATTAACTGATTACTAATTATTTCAGCGAACTTACATTTAGTTAGAGTAGAGTTAAATGTATTATTTTCTACGTGTCTATTAAATGTACATTCTTCTATATCTCTATTCCAGACGTTTCCTATAACTCTTATTAAAGTAGTTTTATCATTTGGATTAGTTGTTTCATCAGGATTTGTAGTTTCATTATTATCTGGATTTGTTGTATTATCGGGATTTTTATTTCCCGAATCTGGATCTGTGGGAGTTTCTCCAGAGCCACCTTCATTTCCAGTTCCTCCATTATCTTGATCAGTATCTGGATTGTCTACATTATCGTCAGCTTCATCATCATAAATAGATCTTAATTCTCCATCTTCTTTATATTCAAATTTACAATTATTTACATTACCTCTAAAATCATTCCTATTAAATATTCCAACAATATCAGTATTAATAAAAGTTCCACTAAATGAATTATTCTCTATTTCACTTTCAGGACTTCCGATGTTTGAATTTTCGAACTGCCCTCTAAATTCATTATTATTTATTTTCTTACCTGTAACTATTATAGGATTTAATTCTTCTACATTTTTAGTATTTAAATCCCAAAATATATTATTAGCACATACTATGTTTTCATTAGTATTTAAACTTGATAAATCTTCATTATCTGGAGAATTTAATACATATTTGCCACCTTTTGTATACTTTTTAAAGTCTAATGGAGCTTCATTATTCCATATATCTTTTACATAATAAATTCTTCCTTTATTTTCCAAATCTAATTTAGTATATTGATCTTCAGTAGGCCATTTATTTTTATCATAATTTTGAGATCTTATATCATATTTTATTTGAATTATATCTTTATTGTCTTCCTCATAATAATAAGAAATAATATCTTCAAATTGATGGCTATTTTTCCCTTTTAATATAATAGGTCTAACATTTCTATCTACACCAAATTTTGGCTCATTAGATGGTTCATCATAAGCACTTGGATCTATAGAATCTACTTCTGAACTCCAAGCACTAGAATAAATAATATTTACTCCTATTTCTTCATCTACTGTAGTTATTTCCCATTCATTTTGGTAATCTATAACTATATATGTAGTTCCAAATAATACTTTTCCTGAATTTACTAATTCTACAGCATCTTGGTATCTTAAATAAACAGAAGCTACTTCTACTTCTGCTGAGATATGATCTACTTGCAGATAAGATTCTCCAGTTACTTTATCAATCCATATTCCCCATCCAGAAGAACCTTCTATAAAGTTAGAAGAATATATTTCATCAGTAACTATTCCTTTTAAAGCATTAATAATAGATGCAAAATCTACTTCTCCAGATTTTACTATAATTTGTTCCCTTCCATCTACCTTTATAGTTAATGGCTTATTAGAATCTATTACTCCTCCATTTTGATCTTGGTATATATCTGTATGATTATCTTCTGTTCCTACTCTTATATAATTTTTTAATCCTTCTATTAATAATGCTAATGATTCTGAATCTCCTAAATCTATAGTTACTTGTTTATTAAAATAATTTGATTTACTAGATTCTTCTTTACCTGTTATAGGATAAAATATTCCATCTTTAAGAATATAAGCTTTGTTTTCTAATGCTATATATACTAGTCCACTAGCCTCAGCTTTTAGAGCATCTTCTTTAGTATTAAATGATAATCCAATATTATTCTGAGCTTGAAATTGTTCCTCAGCAGTTAAGTTTTGAATATCATTATATACTATATATCCTCCTACTTCTTTAGCATTACTAAATATTTCATAAATATTATCTCCTATTTTTAAATATAGCGTACCAGAATCTTCATCAAAGTAAAATCCATCTTCATCCTTAGTAGAAGGTTTTCCTTTTATTGTGTTAATTATATCTCTATTTCCTACATTAAATTTTCCTCCAGTAAATAAGTCTGTAAACTTATCTCCGAAGTTTATCTTTATTTTTCCTTTAGTTTGTAATACTAGATCCTGCTCTTTAGTTCCAAAGAAAGTCATGTCTCTCCCTAATGCTCTAGCACTTCTAGATAACTCAGTAGCCATATTATATAATAGTTATAGTTATATTTTCTTGATTTTCTAGTAATTTTACTAACTTAATTTCATATGGAATAGAATTAATTACTTTTCCTTTTACTTTATTCTCTCCTAAAATTATACACCCAGCAGAATCCTGCTCCGTGTTCCCTTTATGTATTCTAATTCCTAGGAAGTGAGGAACATTTAATATTTCTGGTAATATTCTTTTAAATTTGTTAGAATAAGATAATACTACTTTATAGGTTCCAGCAGGAATAGCAGTTTCTCCATATATTTTCTCTTTACATTTACAATTTATTCCTTTAGGAGTATAAGGACAATCTTTAGGAAGGCTTCTTACTTTATCTTCTATGGTATTACAAAACCACTCTCCATTTATGTAGAAATTACCTATTGTATATTTGTCTCCTTTATATATTCTTTTTAGTAATAGTTCCATATTAAGTTAATTTAAGTTAATTAAACCTTATAAAACAACAATACCACTGACACAGATATGCCAGTGGTATCATTTTTATTTATTTTTCTGCTTTTCTTGATTATAAGCAGACATTAATTCATCAACATCTGAATCATTGAATCTAACTGATCCTATAGTAAATCCTCCTCTTGCTTTTAATTCAGATTTTAAAGCATCTGCTATTAAAGATGTATTAATATTTCCATCTTTATCTACAAGTAAATCTATGATTCCATTATGCTTGTCCACCCAATTTCGAACTATATAAGTTATAACTGTTTGAGTAGGAAGCGTAGATAATCCAAAGAAGTTAGAAGCAATTCCTTTAATATACTTCTCTACTACTTGAATTAGTAATTCTTTGTCACTCACCATGATAATTTATTTGCCGATTGATAATTCTTCATATCTCTTTTTTAATTCTGGGTCATTTTCTAATAAGTGAATAAGTTCATCAACCTTCTTTTGTTTGGCCTTTAAATCTTCACTCACTTTATCTTTAATTCTCTTTATAGCATTTAATAAGTTTACAGCAGAAGTTTTGCCTTCTGGTGTATTTACATATTCCTGAGAGAATTTTTGTCCTAGAAATCCCATGAATCCAGCTTCATAAGTCTGTTTAGCCATTTTATAATCAGGAGATTCTGACATCATCCTTTGCTCATCAGTACTCATTCCAGCTACAACTTTATTAATATCTTCTAAGATAGAACTTCCTTTTTGCATTTGTTGCATAGCAGCTAATTGCTGATAGTAATTCTGTTGTAAATCTTGAAGATTAGTTCCAAATGGATTTTCAAACATTTTGTTAAGGTTTAATTAAATCTCTGTATAACTATACTAACATTATATGCAGGAGAAGTAACTCCAGTAATAGATAGTGCAGATTCTCCAGTATTAGATATAGTAATTATATCTCCACTTTTTAAGAACTCTATAGTTCTTACTGTAAATTCTTCATTTATAGGAGTAGCTCCTCCAATTCTAGGATTACTAGTTACTGGAATACCATTTATATTAATAGTTGGAGTTACTGTAGTAGATGCTGTTGCAGGTAATCCTGTAACTCTAACATCTATATAATAAGTTCCAGTATTTTCTACTAATAATGATGTTCCAGAAATAGAAATATTATTAGCACTAGAATGTTCTAAGATAAATCCAGGCTGTAATAATCCTCCAGTAGCAGCCCATGTTTGAGCAGTACTATTTTCTATTAAAGTATATCCGGGAGTTGAGCGTCTCTTATTAACACAACTACAAGTCATAATTAACTATAAATTTTGTGATCCACAGCAACCAGACCAAGTAGTTCCGCTACCATAAGTAGTGAAAGGCGTACAATACAAAGGAGAGATATTTGGTACAGGAGCACATAAGTTACTATAAGCATACTTCAATTCTCCATCTATCTTGTGATCTATTTGTCTTTGTAATGCAGCGTCAGCTATTAAATTAGCTTTCTCTGCTTTGCAGCAGCAGTCATCTGTATATTTATTAGCTTTTACTTGAGTAAGCTCAAACATTAAAGGAATGGCAGCATTAGTAGCAGCTTCTCTCTTTTCTAACTCATTGATTCTATTTGCTAATGCTTGATACATATTAGCTTTTTCGGTAATATCTTTTTCTCTTGCATTAGTAAATTTATCACAAATAGTTAAGTTCTGAGCATTATCTCTAGTAATTAAGTCAATATACATACTAGATTTTTCATTCAAATCTGTGATTCTTCCGTTGTAATTTTGATCTGACAATTCTTTTAAACGACCATCTATATAGGAATACATATTAATGTCGTCTTGCAGGGATTGTACTCTATTATTCCATGCCAAGTTATCAGCAGCTTGTCCTTGTAACATAGCCATTTGCATAGCTCTTTCAGCTAAACAATTTCCATTGTTATTACCAAACAAGTTACCTAAAATACCGCCATTATTGCAACAACCTCCGTTATTGCTTAATGCTGCTAAGCTAGTACCTATAATCATTATATTAGCTATATGTTACCATATAGATTAGACTATATCTTATTCCATTAAGGAATTTCCCCATTTCGGTGTTACCCTACGCTTTCGCTAGTCGTTGAACTTTACTTTTAAAAGTCTTAGCTGCTGATAGTCCTATTAGGATTTCCCAGCAATTAGAGGAATTATTCGATATACATTACTGTATAAAGGAGCATTTTTATATACCCAAGGCTAATGCAGCATTTGTCTTCCCTTTACTTCCGAAGCTATCGTGAGCTTCTTCGTGTGTAATAAATTCCAATTTTGTTATCTTGTATATATTTAATATACAACTCTGCACTTTCTTTTTTAAAGTTATATGCAGTTCAGACTATATCTTCTAACTCGGACACTCGTGTTGATATTATTGATTCTGCTTCTCAATCATTAGTCGTTGAACCTCTTCTTTACTTTTATGCAGTTCAAGAATTTGGCTGCTGATTATCCACTTCTGGACTTTCCAGCAATTCATCCGATTTTACATGACCATTATTTAGCCATAATAATAATTTAAATTTAAATAATTAATAAAATAGTTTCCGTGCACAGAAAACTAAAAAATTTGCCGTGATAAATCTTGTTTACTATTTCATCTTTTCATAATGCAAAGATAATAAGATTTTTTAGCATTGTCAAATTTTTGTAAAAAATCTTTAAAATTTTATATCTGGCAATAATAAAGATGATATTTTAAATATCAATTTACAATTAGTATATAAATTATAATAAAAAGAGCAGAGCTAAATAGATGCTCATAATAGCTATTAGCTCTGCCCAGAATTTTATACTAGTATATTTGAATATTTTATTTATACTTCTATACTTAATAAACTTTACTATTAAATAGATTAATAATGGAATCCAAATTAATAATAATTTAGGAATAAGTAATCCAATCCATATCTGAGAACAGATAAAACTAATAATAGCAAATATAGTATGTACCATATCTACAGATTCATCTTTCCTAAAATCATCTGCAACTCCAACAAATGAAATACCAACCATTGATAAAAATGCAAATATTTGATAATTATTTGGAGTTACTGATACTATTAGAGGTAGTAAGCTATATGATATAAATACCATAATTACTGTAAACCATATTGGATTATCTAAGTAATATCTAGTTTCTGATATAGAATGAGGTATTTTCTTTTCTTTTATTATTAGTACTATTAAGTATATAAAAATAATAAAAAAAGTATACATTAATTATTAATGGTTACATAAGTATCTACATAATCTTTTAATTTACCTTTTATTAAAGTATTAGAGTCCTTATGACACATATATGTAATTCCATCTTCTATATAATATTTTCCTAGTTCCAAGGTCATCCCAGAAACATATACAATAGGATCATCCTTAGTACCTTTGTTTATAGAATACTTACTCCAGTCAATACTATCTTTTCTATCCCACCCTTTTTGAAGAGTATCTAAAACAAATTTGGTAGCTTTTAAATAGAAATCAGATAGATCTTCTAAGGTTTCAAACTTATGATAGGTAGGATTAGCAGAAGTTCCAAATTTAAATGTTACTGGAAGAGAAGCTCCATTTGTTTGAACTGCTAAATCATAAGCTGTTTTATAATTAAATTGATTTTCTGTAGATAACCATACATGATGATCATTCCACACAAAGTCATATAATATTTCATTATCAATTTGGTTATTCATGTATGATAAGATCATATTTTGAATAACATCTATAGATGGGGTATAATAAAGTCTTTCATAAGTCCATGTACCTAATGGAGATTCAGATTCTTCTCCAGTCTCAGGATTTATCTCTTTATCATCTTCATAATCCCATCTAATTAAATATACATCATCATTCTCTTTTTCTAACTGTATGTATTTTTCTTTATAATCAGTTATTCTTATCATAGTAAGTATTATTTATAAGTTTCTTTTTAAGTTGTTTTAATTTATTATATTCTTTTTTGCAAGCAGCTACCTCAAAATGACCTCTTATATAAAATACTTTCCACCAAAGTGGAGATATTAATTTTACCAACTTTCTTCTTAGTGCATAACTATTATATGGTCTCATAAATCCTAAATAGCTATTAACAGTAGCTAAAAATTTATCTACGTTGTTTACAACGTAATTAGGATCTTCTTCTGCTAGTTTATTAAATCTGTGAATAGCTTTTATAAAATTTGAGACAGTGCTATTAGCTATATACATTATATTTCCTTTTACGACTGCACCTGTAAATTTACAACCTTTTGTGTAGTATTGCAAATAAAATTTATCTTTATGTAAATTTACTTGCAGTGTATCTTTAAGCCATTTTCTCATACCTACTAGGCAACTTAAAATATCTTTCTTATCACTTACCTCTACATGAAAATCGTCAACATATCTACCATAGAAGCCTTTAAACTTTTTCATCATTATATGATCAAATTCATTTAAATAAAAGTTTGCAAACATCTGGCTGGTTAAATTTCCAATTGGTAAGCCATAATCTTTACCTACTGTGAACAATGATTTATTTTTAGGTAGATTCTTCCATAATTTTGGAGAACTCTTCTTTACACAACAAAGTTCTGGACTATGCAAGACTACTTTTTTAGTTAAATACAATAGAGTATCTATATCATCTCCTGTATATTCTTTATGTATAAACTCTTCTAACATATTCCATAAAGTAGGTTTATGGATTGACATAAAAAATCCTTGTAAGTCAAATTTAGCTATATAACAAGGCTTAGTATAATTCTCTGTAAAATCCTTAACCTTCTTTTGTAATCTTTTTATTCCTTGTAGAGTTCCTTTTCCTTTTCTACAATTATAACTATCTTGTATAAATTCTTCCTCAAAAAGAGGCTCTAATCTTCTGACTATGAGATGGTGGACGATTCTATCTCTAAAACACGCTGCAAAAACTTCTCTTAATTTAGGTCTCTGTACTAGAAATGCAATACTTTTGCTTATTTCATAAGTTCTAGAATTTATTTCATTGCAAAGTTTAAGACATTCAATTTCATAGTTTATCTCAAACTTTAAAGCGTCATAAGTATTTCTTTTATTCTTTCTGCACTCGAAATAAGCTTCAAGTACTTCTTCATATGGTATTTCTATCATAATAATATATTTGTTTAGTAGAAATTCTAAAAAGCACGAGCGTAATTGTTGTCGTTGTTCTTATTGTTGTTGTTGACGTTCAGTAGTGTTACCATAAAGTAAATTATACTTTATTTCATATAGTTACCTATATGCTCAGACTATATCATCATCTTTTAAAGATGCTGGGTACTCGTGTCTCTATTATATTCTCAATTATGAGTTTCAAGAGTTAGTCGTTGAACCTTTTAAAATCATTTAGATTTTAACTTGGCTGCTGATCATCCTTTATAGGAGTTTCCAGCAATTCTCCCAGTTCTAATAATTTATTTCTAAATTATAGGGCTTTTAAACCATTGTTCCAATTCAGTTTCCACGCATTGTTCGACGAGTTCTGCGCTCGCGGCACAGCACAGCGCAACAAAAACACGATTCTCAGGATTATCTTAGCCTTAACTAATTCTATTTTTCAATAAAGGTTTAGTACCTGAGCCTTTTCTACTTAACTACTTCAAAAAGTGTAAGCTCTCCCAAAGTAGCATATAGCTATCTTTAGCTCTGACTTACTATATATTATATTCTAACTATAATAATTCTAATTTCAATTATAATATTTCTACAAAATCTAAATTTATTCCAGAAATTTCCTCAATTTTTCCATGAGAACTACAATTTCTGTTATTCGTTTAAGTTCTACTAATTTTTTCTCTACTACTATTCTAAATACTGATTTAAATAAGTAGTAATCATATGCGAATTTATTTGCACACTTTCCATATTTTGTTTTATCTACACTATATCGTTTCATGAAAGCTGCATCAGCTTCAAGAGTTAAAGCAAAATCCATTAATCTATCTCCTAATGTAAATTTATATTTTCTTGGAAAGGTCTCTAGTATATCAGTTAGTTTTATTGTAAGATCGACTATATGTCTAAATATTAATAAATCGTCCACCATATTTCATAATCATTTTTTATATTATTATTCTATTTATCTTTGTATATACTTAGGTTTATTTTTTATGGTAATGGATAAAAAGCACGAGCGTAACCTCTGTCGTTGGCCTTAAAGTTGTAGCTGACGTAACCATCGTCCCAACGCAGTAACCACGCACCGTCCGACGAGTACTGCGTAGATGCCCAATGATAACCTGTTAACATA
>NZ_JBJDXL010000324.1:0-3544 GCF_051866655.1 Intestinibacter sp. | reverse complement strand
ATTACAAGTCTATATTTGATAGATTCAACCAAATAGTAGATGAAAATACAGAGGTTAAAGGTGGCAGTGGACTTGGACTGACAATAACTAAGCATATAATCGATATGCATAAGGGAGATATATATGTCGAGAGTCAAAAAAATATCGGTACAAAATTTACAATTATATTGCCAGTTGAAGGTGATATAGATCAAGATATATTGATTTAAATTAAAAATAAGGATGTTGCTTAAAATAGGTAGGAATTGAGGCAACATCCTTATTTGACATGTTTATATTAATTTGAAAGGTTTAAATTTTGTTATATTTTAGAAGCTTTTTTTAGATCTATTAAATAAAGATTTTTTTTGATTTTTAGAGTTGCTAGCATTATTTGATCTAGCTTCAAAGTCCTTTTCTATATCTGCCTTCCAGTCGTCGCTGATAGGCTTGCGTTGACGTACATCACTGATATTTTTGCTTATTACCTTGTAATTTAGTGCTGTACCCTCTTTATCACAGTTGTAATTTACAGCTCTCGAAGCATCTATTCCAAATGCACCTGCAGTTTGTATTGCATCTATATTTGCCCCTAAGAACAAGAATTCCCAGCCTAATAATCCTTTACAAGTATTTATTAGATTTTTTACTTGCTTGATATTGTATTCCTTACTAGAATTTTCAGCGCCGTCTGTGATTATTACGAACATTACTTTTTCAGGTCTTTCTTCATTAGGTGTTATTATGTGTTCGTTTTTTATGTGGTCTATAGTAGAGCCCATTGCATCTAGTAGTGAAGTCATACCCATTGCAGTGTAATCTTTTCTATTGATAGGTGATACATGTTCTATTGGTATTCTATTATGTAGTACTTGGATTTCGTGGTTGAATAGTACAGTTGTCACTAATGCATCGCCTTCTTCGTTTTTTTGTTTATCTAATAGAGAATTGAATCCTCCGATTGTGTCATCTGTAAGTGGAGACATAGAACCGCTTTTATCTAATATAAATACTAATTCAGTTAAATTTTTTTTCATAATTATTACCCCCTAATTTATAATTAATTTTGTTGATTTTCTTTTTTATTTCTTGATTGATTATACTTAAATTATACTAGGGGGCTTTATTTAAAAGGTCGCATCGGAGGCGACAAATTTATGTTTTTTTAAAAAAATTTTAAGCCTTTAATATATTTTGATCAAAGGCAAATAGTGCTTCGTTTATCTCGAATATATTGTAGTTTTGCTCTTTTATAAAATACTCTACAATGATGTCGAATTTATTGCTATGAGATAGTGCATAGCCTGCCTTTTCAAGCAAATCCTTAGTCTCATCGATATCTAGCTCTAGAGCTATTGCAAGTGATAGAGCCGTGCTTTTGCTAGGATTGTAGTCCTTGTTTTTTCTTATTTTAGAAAATAATCTTCTGTCTATATTGGCCTTTTTGTAAATTTCAGCATCGCTTTTACCTGTCGCATCGATTAATCTAAGTAGAGTTTGAGAAAATGTATCTTCAACATTAGAAACAGCATCTATTAGATTTTTGTTGTTCATCATGTTTGCTAAAATACCTTTTGTTGTAGAAGGTTTTTTAGGCTTTGATTTAATTTTAGTAGCTGATTGTATAGAATCAACTGGCTTTGGTGCCTTTTTAAACATTTTTATTTCATCGTTTTCTATTGAATCGCTCATACTTTGCAATGTAGGTTCAATTTCCATATGAAAATAATCGTCTAATAACGAGCTTTCAGCGTTTCTTCTAGAATTATCAAATCTGTAGTTATCTAGATAGTTGTCGTCTATATACTGTTTAATAGAATCAAATAGGCTCTGGCTTATGGCAAATGCCTTTTTATCGAAAATAACTAGATAAATCATAAGGTCGTTTTCAGCAAGAAAATCTTCTATGGCTCTTCTAGCTGTATGAAGAGCTTTGTCCTTAGGATATCCGAAGTTTCCCGATGAAATCAGAGGAAAAGCTATAGACTTACATCTTTTTCGTTTTGCGATATTTAAGCAGTTTAAATATGTATTGTAAAGAAGCTTTTCTTCATCGTGACCTCCTCCATGCCAAATAGGTCCCACTGTATGTATTATATATTTACAATCTAGGTCATATCCCTTTGTTAATACAGCTTGAGATGTCTCTATATGGCCGATTTTATCGCATTCCTTTTGAAGCTTTTCTAGACCGGCTTTTTTAAAAATCGCGCCACAGACACCACCGCTGGCTTTAAGTCTGTTGTTACCTGCATTGACAATGGCATCAGTTTTTAAATTTGTAATATCATCTCTTATTATTTCAAATGGCATAAAAATCACTCTCCATTATCTTTTATATTTTAAATTATAACATGAAATAATTTTATTAATGTATAAATCATATAAGCATATGAAATCTGATATAATATAATAAAAAATATAGGAGGCATTAGATGGCAGGAAATATATTTGGAAAAATGGCATCAGATACATTGGGACTATCTGATATAGGTAAAATATTATCACCTAAGGATTTTGACAAGGCAGATGGCGATGATTATATAATGCATGAGGATGGAGAAAAAATTTACTTCGTTATAAAGTCAAAATCTGACGAATATGTATTTACTAACAGAGGTTTAATACATGTTGATGGACAAAGTGCTGTCAGTAAAAAAAGAGTTGTAAAGAGACACGAATTTCTCTATGAAAAAGTAAGTGCAGTTACACTAGAAACAGCCGGAACTGTAGATTTAGATGTCGAAATAAAATTTACAATAGGAAATGAAGTATTCAGTATAGATGTAGATAAAAATCAATTAGAACAATTAAAGGATTTATATAAAGCTCTATATGAAATAGGAAAAATTCAAGCAAAAAACAATAGATATATAGAAAATGGATTAAATAGTTTAAATATGGCTAATCAAACTATATCAAATGGTTATATACAAGTAGATACAGCTGATTTAATTGAAAATATAACAAAGTTTAATTTTAACTGGATGAATGAATTGAGGGAAACTTACAGTAATAAAGATTTTGGAGAAATATTTGAAAAATATATAAATAATTAATAAAAAAATAGAAGCCTTTAAATGAGGTTTCTATTTTTTTATAAGTTGTAATATAATAGCTAAAAAGATAAAAATATGAAAAATAATATTTTAATATATAAATGCGATTTTAAATAATATTTTTATAATCAGACTGAAATATTTTATTTTCTAAAATATATGTGATAAAATAGATAAATGAAATATAAGTTAGGTAAATTAATTAATATAAATAAAGGGGGACTTATACTATGCATACTATGAAATATAGTAATATAGAATTTGATGTAAATATACCGGAAGAACAAATAGCATGTGAATTAGAATCTAACGTTGTAGAGCTTTCACAAAGAACTGTAAAGGAACATATAGAATATGCTTTAGACAATCCAATAGGAGCAGGGGATATATCAACAGTTGTCAAAAAAGGTGATAAGGTAGCTATAATAATATCTGATGTTACAAGAAAATGGCAAGCTATACCTACATACCTACCAATATTAGTTGATAGATTAAATAAATGTGGT
>NZ_JBJDXL010000323.1:0-3545 GCF_051866655.1 Intestinibacter sp. | reverse complement strand
AATATCATCTGGTATACTTGCAGACGAAACTATAGAATCTAATCTACGTCTACTTCTAGGCTGAGCTACCTCTTCATCTATCTTAGGCTTTCTTTGTTCTACTTTTATATCTATTCCGTATTTTGAGCTTAAAAACTCTCTTATATCAGATACGTTAATACATCCTTTTTCTAACAAAACTTTTACTTCAGATTCTGAGTAATTCATACCTAGCTTTATACTTCTAAAGACATCATAATCTGTATTATTATTTTTTTCTTTTTTTATATCATCAGAATGTTTTCTAAGCAATTCATCTATATTAAAAGTTAATTCATTTGCTTTAAATACATTTCCGCATTCAATACAATTTATGTCATAATATTCTTTTGTATTTTGGTCTAATTCGCTCATTTAAAATCTCCCCTATATTCTCCTCTTTTCCACTTCTAAACTATAAGGATATTTTATTTCTATTTTTAAATCTCCATAATTTACTATATAAAATTTTTGTCCTGCTGCTAAATCTGTCGTAAATGGGATTTTAGTTCCATCTGAAATAGATTCAAGATAAGCCAAATCTTTTGATATAGGTCTGTCTAGTCTTTTTATATTTATACATGAACACGACATATCATCTGCATCCTCAAAAGAATATTCTAAGACATTTTTTCCACCTATGCAAATATAGTCAGTATCTATCTTCGCCTCTTTGTCTTCTACTCCTTTTGTAACTGGAAATACTACTATTTTATATAATCCTCTTTTTTCCATCTTATATAATTTACTTCCATATGCTAATCCACCTGTTTGTAATATGGAACCTAGCTTTTCTAATTTATCCTCTTGAAATTTTTGGATATATACATTTAAGCATCCATCAGAACCAGTCCATTCCCATTCAAATTTAATTTCATTTCCATTAATTAATTCTATTTTTTGATTAGTTATCATATTATCACCATATTACTATCTATTCAAATTTTATCTCTGAAGTACTGCCACTCATAATTGATTCAAAATAATCACAATACATTCTATCCTTGCTTATTATAGGCTCTGGCTTACCGATTACAATTCCAGAAGAATATCCACCCACATATTTGATACAATATTTATTTTTTATTTCTGATGACATAGCATTTTCAAATTCTCTAGATAGTGTATCCATATCTTTTTTGTAAATTTCATCTAAAGTATTAGATAGCAATTCAATAAATTTTTCTTCTCCTATACTATCTACTGCATCTTTAAATCCTATATTCCATGGAATATTTACAAATATTTTATGTGGAGTTTTATCTTCTATTAGTCCATCTACTACGCCTTTAAAGATTGAATTATTAAATGTTATTTTTTCCATAAGGTTGTTAATTATTACAAGTGTTCTCTCTTTATTTTGCTTACAAGCATCTAAATCTACGTATTTTTTATCTTTATTTCTTTCTACTTCTTTTTCTATTAGTTCAAATTTTTTATTTAAAATATATCTTTCTAATTTTAATTTTAAGTAACGACTATTACATTCTCCCATAAATGAAGATAAGTCATCTGTTTTATTTAAAAAACCTTTTTCCATAGCTAATTTATTTGTAGCCTCATCGAGCATTGTATTTGTACTAGACATCAAATTATTAAGTATTTTATCTAATTTATTCATCAAATCAAATGAAGAAATTTTATCTTTCAAATTAAAATCTTCTATATTTTCATCTGAATTTAATTCTATATATTTTATAAAATAGTCTCTATCATCAAATAATCTTTCTTCTAAATTATCAAAGCTAAATGCTGCATTGCTTGTACTTTTTTTGAATATCCTTTTAAGAATTCCTTCTTTTTCTTTTTTTATATAATCAATTTTATTATGATTTATTGGAATATCTTTTATATGTTTAAGTAATCTATCTTTAGGATATTTTCTATCTAAATAATCGTCTATTTCCTTTTCTATTTGTTTTATTTCATTAGCTGTAGGATCTGCATGATAATCTATATCATCTTTATTCTTTCCTATCTGAGTCTCTATAAATTCTTTTAAATGATATAAAATTAGATATTTACATATATCAAATCTTATATATCCTAATGAAACCCAATTACAGTCTAAATTTTCTAATCCTGCTCCTGAGTAGGCGTTCTTATTAGCATTCAGCTCATCTATTGATACTTTCCAATTATATTTTATTTTATCTGTTACTTTATAAAAAATATTAGTTTCTATAGTATCAATTGCAACATCTAATTTATTTTCTGAAAAAATAAAATTACTTTCACCTAAAAAATATATATCTTCAAATGTTATATATCTATCCATTGGATAATCTTTTATCTTTTCTACAGCAGACTTTTTATTTTCTAATATATTTTCTCCATAGCTGTCGACTAAAAAATATATATCCATTTTTATTTGATAATCGTCTTTTATATTAGAAATAATTGAATCTATATATTCATTTATATTTGATGTAAATTTGCTAGACAACATAACTATTATAGGTGTATATATTACGTCAGTATTTGGATATTTACCAATTGCCATACCATTTTTTATTTCTTTTACATTTTCTGATAAATTAGAAGAAAATGTCGAAACATTTTCTCCTTCTTTTATTTCTTCTGCATAATAGCACAATACATCTTGATATCTAGATTCTATTTTTTTTAATAAATTTTCGCTAAAGTATTTTGTCTTATCTCCAAAAATAAATGGAAGAATAAAGCAATTTGGTCGTTCATTCGTTTTTTCCTGTTTTCTTTGAACTCTATCAATATATGTATCACATATTTCTAATACATTTTCATTATTGTTGTTTTGATTATCCATATTGCATTATTCCCCCTGATTTTATAATTTTATAATTCTAATATTTTTTTGTAGAAGCTTTGCATTTCTTTTCTTAAGTCATCTAATCCCTTTCCTAAGAAGTCCATTTCAACTTCAAAAGATTTTAAGTTATTTGCTTTTTCTTGAGCTTCTACTTCTATTTCAGATTTTTTCTTCATTATAGCTTCTCCTACTTCTAGATTAGGATCATTTATCTTATGTTCATATAATCTGTCTAAAACTAATCTTTGGTTAGGTTCAACTGCTTCTATGAATTTTTTAAAGCATGTAAACATTTCGTAATCTCTGTCTATTTTTTCAAATGTCATGTAATTTGCAAAAGTAAATTTTTCTTCTAGATTTATATAATATCTCCAGAAATTAGCTTCTCTTAATATTAATCCTGTATCTAGACATCTTTTAAATAATCTTATATCTTTTTCAAATTGACTAGCCACTTCTTGTGCTTCTTGTCCAGCTAAAATATTTTGTTTTATTTCATCATTGTATTTTTCTATTTCTTCTTTTAATTTATTGTATAACTCTAAAGTTGCTCTCATATTTTTATATAGATACCAGTTCATTCTAGCAGCTAATTTTAAATCCTCTACAGTATCTTCTAAATGAGAATCCTTTGGTTTTACTAATTTTTCATTAATTTGTAGGTTAGCATATTTAGAAAATTCTTTTAAAAGATTTAACTTAGTTTTATACATATTTTCTTCTTTATTAGCTTCAT
>NZ_JBJDXL010000322.1:0-3567 GCF_051866655.1 Intestinibacter sp. | reverse complement strand
AATTTTTTATTATTCTCTAATAAAATTTGTAAATGTAATTGCTTCTTTTTCTGGATAAGATACTCCAGCTTTTAGCCCTGCTTCCTTACATTTTAGGAAAAATGCCATATTTTTTGCAAGAATCCTCATAACCTGCATACCTTCTTCGTCTTTTTCGACTTGCTCTGGAGTTGCACCATGAACCATATTCCAATAACGTGATGTGACTATTGGCATTTCCATAAGACCAAAGTATTTATTCATTTGATCCCATGTTGCTGTAGTCCCCGCACGTCTAGCTGACATAATTGCCGCAGCTGGTTTTAAGTAGAAATTATTTCTTCCTCCACAGAAATCTGCATAAAACGCTCTATCTAAAAATGATGTCATAGAGCCTGTTGCCCCTGCCCAATGAACAGGTGTACCAAATACAAATCCATCAAAATCTCCTGCAATATCAAGAAATTCATTTACTTTATCATCAAATACACAAGCGTGTTTTTCTACACAAGTTTTGCATGCTATACAACCTGACATAGGTGTTTTCCCTATCCAAAATATCTCAGTTTCTATACCTTCTTTATTTAATTGTCTAGAAACTTCTTGTAATGCTGTATATGTACAGCCTTCTTTATGTGGACTTCCGTTTACTAATAGTACTTTCATTATTTTCACTCCTTCGATATATTTTTTATAATAGTCTAGTACTTGGAGTTTACTCCATGTCAATAGCTATTTTTATTATTTTGCTAATTTTGTGCCGCCAAATACTTCTGACATAGGTATTTCATCTAATATTTTATCGATTGACTCGACTTCTTCTGCTGTAAGAATTACGTTTGATGCACCTATATTTTCAACTAGCCTTGATAATTTTCTAGTTCCTGGAATAGGTACAATCCAAGGCTTTTTAGCAAGCATCCACGCTAGAGAGATTTGTGCAGGTGTCGCTTGTTTTTCAATTGCTATTTTTCTAATTAAATTTAAAAGCTCTTGATTTTTATCTATACCATCTGCAGTAAATTGTGGCATAGAATTTCTATAGTCTGTGCCTTCTTCAAATTTTGAATTTTTATCGTATTTATCTGTAAGTAAACCATTCGCAAGAGGACTAAATGCTACAAACCCTATATTTAATTCCTCTAATGTTGGAAATAACTTTTCATACCATCTAGCCATCATGGAATATCTGTTTTCAATAGCTGTCAATGGACAAATTTTATGTGCACGGCGGATAATTTCTTCTGTCGCTTCTGAAATTCCCCAATGAGTAATTTTACCTTCTTGTATTAAATCAGACATAACGCCTGCCACTTCCTCTATTGGCACTGTAGGGTCAACACGATGTTGAAAATAAAGATCTATATGATCTGTTTGAAGACGTTTAAGCGAACCTTCTACAGACGCACGAATTGTCTCAGGTCGTGAATCTGGTATGAGTGGATAAGGCACTGGCTTACTTGTATCAAATTTAATACCAAATTTTGTAACTATTTTTATTTTGTCGCGATAAGGCTTTAAAGCCTGTCCAACTAATTCTTCATTACTATGTGGATCTTTATAATCTCCATAAACTTCTGCTGTATCAAAAAAAGTGACTCCCATATTTACTGCTTTTGCTAAAAATTCAGTCATTTCATCTTTATCTGCTGGTGAACCATAAGCATGGCTCATTCCCATACATCCAAGTCCCATATCAGACACTTCTAAATCTTTTCCTAATATTCTCTTATTCATATTTTCCTCCTAATTCTCCATATGTAAATTCCAAAAATCTACTGCATCATCTACCCATCCTTCAGCATTTGTACCTGTTCCTAAACCAAACCCATGTCTTAGATTTTTGTATATATTTATCTTTGCATCTATTCCACAATTTTTTAAATTTTGTATACGTCTCTTCATGGCTAAAGGATTTGCTATAGTATCGTTTGTCCCTACAACTGCAAATGTTGGTGGATCGTATATACAATAATCCTGATGACCTGTGTACTGCATAATAACTGTACAAGGCTTTGGCAATTTATTTTCTCCAAAAATTTCAACACCATAAGTTCCTATATCTGCCGCCATTCTAGCTCCTGCTGATCCTCCCCAAAGTGAATAATTTTTCTTATCTACTTCAAAAGCTTTTGCATTTTCGTAAATATAAAAAATTGCTCTAGATAAATCTCTGCAGGCCTCAAATTCACTATTTTGAAAATATCCAACTCTATATTTTATTACAAATGCATTGTAACCTTTTTTACTTAATTCTATGGCAAGTGGAAATCCTTCATGTATTGCTCCTACATAAGAAAATCCTCCACCAGGACATATAATCGCAAAAGGTGCTCCAACTTTTCCTTTAAAAAAGAAAATACCTGTATCTATTTTTGTAGGATCCTGATTTTTTTCTTTTTCTGTATAAATATCGTAAAATATTTTATTTCCAGCACTTATCTCATCTATCATATGATTTATAGCGTTTTCTATTTCAGATAAATTTATATTGTTATGATATGGTAATAGTAAATTCACGTCTTTTAGCTTCATATTGTTATTGATATTTCTATTGTCTAATGGAAATATATATCTACCGAACCCTTCAAATGCTTTATGATTGACAATATCTATAATTTTATTTTCCCTTGTAATATGTCTATAATTTTGCATATTTCAAGTCTCACCACTTTCTTGAATATTTGCTTTTGTATTTTAAATATATTATAGTAATTAACTCTTATAAGCAGAAGTTCAAACATGTTCACCAATATAAACCTAAAGGTTATAGCTAATCTCCTGAATTTTTGCAAAAAAATAGCTGCACACTATTTTCTGTGTGACAGCTCCATAAATTTATAGACAGCCTTTATAAATGTCAAAACCTCATAAGATGGATTAGGAGAATACAAAAGTCCAAAAGGAACAGTATAATCCCAACTTACAGGAATTATGTTTAATAATGGATGAACATTATCCCATTTGCCTGCTGTAATCAATATATTTTTACTATTTTCACATTGATTAAACACATCTAAATTATAAAAAGAAAACTCTAATATACGAATTTGCTGATGATTTTTATAAATATCATCTCTCAACAAGTCCATAAAACTATTCCATCCAGGCCTAATCATCATTAAATTTTCGCCGTACAAATCTTCAATATCGAGTTGGTCTTTTTCTGCTAAAGGATGACTTATTGGTACTGCACAATTTATAGGTTCTCTAGATAATTCCAATGCTATACAATGTCTCTCTTGTAAAAAGCTTTCATCATAAATACCTGCTACTACATCTATATCCTTTCCAAGATTTTTAAGAATTTCAACTGCATTTTCTGGTGTATTTTCAAATGGTACTAATTGTATTTTTAACTTTGGACAAAATTTTTGTATCTTCGGCCATAGATCTACTAAAAATTTACTAGGTGTCATCAAGGATGTCCCTACACGAATCCCATTTTCTTCTTTTTTCATTGCTTTTCTCGCACGAATCAACGATTCTTTTGAATAGTTAATAATATTTTTCGCGTCTTTATAAAGAGATTTCCCAGCATCCGTAAGCACTACTCCTCTATGCGTTCTCTCAAATAATTTTAAACCT
>NZ_JBJDXL010000321.1:0-16191 GCF_051866655.1 Intestinibacter sp. | reverse complement strand
AGAATATTTATTATATAATTTACTGTAATCTAATCCCTCCAATATTAAGTTAAGTAGCCTAACTGAATCATCTTGAGGTATTAAAACATCCATTTCTATTGGAAGCTTTAATTGATAATTTTCATAAAATTTGATATTATTATAATTAGTTGTTTTCGGTGTCATATTTTTATGATACTAAAAAAGACGGACTTTTTAAAGTTCGTCTTTTTTTTCGATAAAATATCAGGGACTATCGCAAATTTTATTTTGCGACAGCCCCTTTTTAGCCTAAAATTAATTTAATTCACTTTTATTTAGTAAAGTATCAAGAGTTTCTATAGCCTCTAAGTATTTTTTTCTATCTTCATCGTTTAATTTGAAGAATTTCTCTTCTAAATCATTACTCAATCTTTCTGTGAAATCAGCAGCTATTTTCTTACCTTCCTCAGTTATAATTATCATATATTTTCTTCTGTCTTTAAGATTCTTTTCTCTATAAACATATCCTTTATCGCTTAAATCATCTATCATGCTAGTTAAACTACCTTTTTCTATGTTTAATTTAGAGCATAACTCCGTCATGCTTATTTCTCCGTAATTTCTCATAAATACTAAAGCTCTCAATTGAGTCTTATTTACATCGTATAAGCTTGAATATTGTTTTAGGTAGTTTAAGTATAAACTAGAATAAATTTTAGGAAATGTGTTAGATAAAAAGCTTATCGTATCTGTCACTATACATTTCATTTAATCACCTCAGATTGCTATATTTTTTTTCCTTGTATATTTTACACTAAAGTTGTTGTCAGTACAACATATTTTAAATATATTTTTTTATTATTTTTAATTTTACTTTTTAATTTATTATCAATATAAAACTCCTAGAAATAAAACTATTCCTAGGAGCCTTTAGTCAACTTAGTTTATTTTAATATTAAACTCTTAAATCTACTTCAACGTCACCTATAAAGTCTTTAAATGGTTCTATAGCTGGATCTAAGTATTCTTCTACGAATTCTACAACTTGCTCTGGAGCTCTACCTACGAACTTCATAGGATCTAATATATCTGATATTTCTTCTCTCTTTAACATGTTGAATTTATCAGATTCTAATATTAAATCTATTAGGTTGTTGTTTAATCCTTCGTGTTTAACTCTATAAGCTGCCTTCATAGATAATTCTCTTATTTCTTCGTGTAATTCTTGTCTATCTCCACCTCTTTTAACAGCTTCCATTAATATATTTTCAGTAGCCATAAAAGGTAGTTCTTCGCTTATGTGTTTGTTTATCATGCTTTCGTAAACTACAAGACCATCTGTTACATTTATACCTATTTCAAGTATAGCATCTGCTGCCATAAATGCTTGTGGCACAGCAAGTCTCTTGTTAGCAGAGTCGTCTAAGCTTCTTTCTAGCCATTGAGTAGCTTCTACCATAGCTGGAGATATAGATTCTGATATTATATATTTTGAAAGTGATGATATTCTTTCACTTCTCATTGGATTTCTCTTATATGCCATAGCTGAAGATCCTATTTGATTTTTTTCAAATGGTTCTTCTAATTCTTTAAGATGTTGAAGTAATCTTATATCGTTAGTCATTTTGTGCATACTTTGAGCTATACCTGCTAGTACATTTAAAACTTGAGAATCTAATTTTCTAGTGTAAGTTTGTCCACTTACATGGTAAGAAGATTCAAATCCCATTTTGTTGCATACTATTTTGTCTAATTGTTTTATTTTAGCAGTATCTCCTTCGAATAGAGCCATAAAGCTAGCTTGAGTTCCTGTTGTACCTTTAACACCTCTAAGCTTCATATTTTCTAATCTGTAGTTTAAGTCTTCTAAATCTATTATTAAATCTTGAGCCCATAAAGTCGCTCTCTTACCAACTGTTGTAAGCTGAGCAGCTTGGAAATGAGTAAATCCTAAAGTTGGGATATCTTTGTTTTTAAGAGCAAATTGTTTTAAGTTGTTTATTAAGTTTACTAATTTAACTCTTACTAATTTTAAAGCTTCTGTCATTTGTATTACATCTGTGTTATCTCCAACGTAAGCTGAAGTAGCACCTAGATGTATTATACCTTTAGCCTTTGGACATTGCATTCCATAAGCTTTAACGTGACTCATAACGTCATGTCTTACTTCTTTTTCTATTTTTTTAGCATCGTCAAAGTTGATGTCATCTATATGAGCTTTTAATTCTTCTATTTGTTCATCTGTTATGTTTATTCCTAATTCTTTTTCTCCCTCTGCAAGAGCTATCCATAATTTTCTCCAAGTAGAAAATTTAAATTGTGGAGAGAATATATAACTCATATCCTTACTGCAATATCTTTCAGTAAGAGGATTTGAGTATGTACTGTATTTATTATCCATAATTCGCACCGTCCTTAATTATTTGTTAGTTATTTTCAACATCATAATTATATATAATTTCACGAACTATAACAATACTTTTTTTAAATTTGTTCAAATATTTATTTTTCTATTTCTTATTTATAAGCATATTATCTTTTTGCATCATGTAATCTATACTCTCGCTATCGACAAAATCTATTACATTTTTGTATCTAATTGCGTAGTATTTATCGCTCCATCCTAGTTGCTTTTGTACTTCTTCTCTATCGGCACCTAGCATAAGGCTTATAGCAGCGTATGAGTGTCTTAAATCCTTTGCAGAATAGTTTTTAAGGCCTGCTAAGTCAAATGCCTTTTGGACTATTATTCTGACGTTTCTATCTGTTATAGAATTGCTCTTTTGTGTTGTAAATATAAAGTCGTCAGTAGGTAAAATGACTTCGCTAAGTCCTGAATGATATCTGTAGTCTTCTATAAGCTTAAAGCAATATGGATGTAATTTTACTATTCTTTCTTTTTTGCCTTTGCCTAATCTTACATAGTAGTTGTCCTGTTCATCTACTATTAGATCCTTCCATTTGACGTCTACAAGCTCATTTAGCATACATCCTGTAGTAGCTAAAAATACCATTATAAGTCTATCTCTTGCGTTTAATTTATATAGTGAATCTACAAGCTGGTTTATCTCTTGTATGCTTAGTACGTCGTCTTTACCTTTTTGTCTTGTTACTACAGGTTTTTGTACATAGCTAAATGGATTTACTTCTATATGCTTGTTTCTTTGTAAAAAAGAGTAGAAGCTATGTAAATAGCTGTATATTTTTTCACTAGTAGATTTTGCGTATTTTTCCTTTACTTCCTCCATAAATTTAGCGCAATCCTCTTTGTCTACTTCTAGTAAATATCTCTCATCTATAAACTTTTTGAAATATATTACCTTCAATAAATAATCTCTTTTTGTCTTGGGATTAAAATTTATTGAAAATTCATCATATAATTTTAGTTCCTTCTTTGTCAATATTTTTGCTTCTTCCATTTTCTTTATCCTTCCCAATATATAATTTACTGATTTTCAACTAAAAAATCACTTTTATCATTTTCATGATTAAAGCGATTTCATAGTGATCTTATTTGAATTTATTTAAATTATTTCCATCATTTAGATTTAATTAAAATTTTTATTATCTCGCTTGCATCCTCACTGAATGTAGTTATTATTTTTAAATAATCAGTAGGAATATTTACAGCCAGGTAAATTTTATTTAAATCTCCCACAAAATCGTTTATCTGATAATCTTGTCTTGTATCTCCAATTGTTTGATTGTAAAGCATTTCCAGTTCACAAAATATTACTGCCTTGTACTCTAGATTTTTTATGCCGTATATGTTAGAAATCGTTATACCTACCTTTTTAGTGAGCTTTGTTATCTCATCTTCGGCTATCATATATGGAATTTTAGCCTCTTCTAAAGCTTTTCTTAGGATATACTGAAAATATATTGTTTTGCCGTTTTTTAGCTTTTTCTTGTTGTACGGATATACTATAGCTATATCTGAGTAATCCAAGCCCTTTTTGTTGATTAAAAAGTCTATTTCCCATAAAACAGATTCTATTTGTTCCTCTAGATCACTTGCTTTTATTATTTCAGGATCCTGTCCCGATTTATGAATCGGCTTAGTAGACGGATATATATCACCTTCTACTAGAGGTCTCAAGCTTTTAATATAGTCATTTGAATTTTGACAAAATCTATTTACAAATTCAACTAGATTTTTATTTTGTCTGTAATTTATATCCAAATCTATTATATCGTCAAACTCTAGATCCTGCTTATTGCTTTTAAATATATTCAAATCGTTAGTCATATTCAAAGCATTACAGTAATATAGGTCAAATATATTTTTTGTCTTGTATAAAAACTCTGAAATAAATTTTATTTCGTCATATTTAAAAGATTCTGCTTCATCTATGAATATTCCTTTAAACATATTTTTGTTTTTTACGACATTTCTAGCCTGTTTAATCAAATTATTTAAATATTTTTCGTAATCCTGTTTAAACATTCTATAATCGGCTATCAAACTGAATTTCTTTGCCAATTTGAATAAAAACGACGATATTGTGTGAATTTCTAAATTATTGTTATCCTTGTATAAAATCTCTAGAGATTCCTTTAATTGATTGCACAGCTTCTTTGAGGCTACAAATACTACAAATCTATGCTGTGGGTATACACGCGCCAATTTAACGGCTCTAGATAGCATTATAGTTGTTTTCCCAGTACCACAACCGCCTCTAAATAAATTATTACCATAATTAATCGATAAAGACTTTTCTAATTGATTGTTATCTAGCATTGTCGCACTGTACTCGTAGTCGTCGCTGACAAATGTAATCTTTTTGAATTCTTTATTTATATGCATCTGATTATTTAAAACATAGTATTCCGGACATATATCTAAAATATACATATTTAGTTCTATTTCATTGTTCTCTTCTTTTAAATAGTCCTCCATATATATTTCTTTTTCAATTAACTGATTTAGCTTATTCTTATCTATTATATTATTATCTACAAAATCTTCAAATTCATACCTATCGTAGATTTCTACATAAGGCATTATATAAACAAAATTGTAGGAAATATTGTTGTGATGTTGAGCCATTTTCAATCTAAGTAAATTGAATTCTTCGTTCATAACTTCAATCAATTCTTCATCTAATATTGAAAATAATTCTTCTGAAGTATCCATAAATTTTACAA
This sequence comes from Intestinibacter sp., assembly GCF_051866655.1. Taxonomy (GTDB): domain Bacteria; phylum Bacillota; class Clostridia; order Peptostreptococcales; family Peptostreptococcaceae; genus Intestinibacter. The sequence continues at coordinate 11,082 of NZ_JBJDXL010000321.1, read as the reverse complement.
ATAAGATTTTATTATCTTTAATACACATTAAATCTATATTTATGCCTTTAAAAGGGGTCACTTTAGGAACGATTTTTACATCATCGGATATTTTTTCATAAAATTTTTTTTCAAATTCTTTCATCCTTAATGCATCTAATTGAGAGTTAATATTTATAAATTGACTCATATTAAGCCTCCTCTCTGTTTCATTGTAGAATTAACTCCAGAATTTAACATCTTTATGCTAAAATTTTTGCAAATCTATACTTAAATTATATCATTTATGTATATAATTTACCATAAATAGATTTTTATACAAAAAGCCTCTCTTGAATCACTTCAAAAGAGGCTCATTTACTAATTATTATTTTGCATATTCTACAGCTCTAGTTTCTCTTATTATACTAACCTTTATTTGACCTGGATATTCAAGCTCTTCCTCGATCTTCTTAGTTATATCTCTAGCTAATAAGTGAAGCTCTTCATCGTTAATCTTTTCTGGTTTAACCATGATTCTTATTTCTCTACCAGCTTGGATTGCATAAGATTTTTCTACGCCATCATATGAATTTGCAATTTCTTCAAGTTTTTCTAATCTCTTAATATACGCTTCTAGTGTTTCTCTTCTAGCACCTGGTCTTGCTGCAGATATTGCATCTGCCGCTGTAACTAGTACTGCTTCAACTGTTTGAGGCTCGTAGTCTCCATGGTGAGTACTCATAGCGTGTATAACTTCCTTAGATTCTTTGTATCTTCTAAGTAAATCCATACCTATTTCAACATGTGTACCTTCCATTTCGTGGTCTACTGCCTTACCTATATCGTGAAGCAATCCTGCTCTTTTGGCAAGCTTAATATCAGCACCTATTTCAGCTGCCATAATTCCAGCTATATGTGCTACTTCTATAGAATGTTTTAAAACGTTTTGCCCATAACTAGTTCTGTAATTAAGTCTACCTAATAATTTAACTAGTTCTGGATGTAAGCTGTGAACACCTGTTTCAAATGTAGCTTGTTCACCGTATTCTTTTATTATGTTATCTACTTCTTTTTTAGCTTTTTCTACCATTTCTTCTATTCTTGCTGGATGTATTCTTCCATCAGATATAAGTTTTTCTAAAGCTATTCTCGCAATTTCTCTTCTAATAGGATCAAATCCAGATAATATTACAGCTTCAGGAGTATCGTCTATTATAAGATCAATTCCTGTTAGAGTCTCTAAAGTTCTAATATTTCTACCTTCTCTACCTATTATTCTACCTTTCATTTCGTCATTTGGTAAGTTAACTACTGTTACTGTAGTCTCTGCAACATGATCTGCTGCACATTTTTGAATTGCGTAACCAATTATTTCTCTTGATTTCTTTTCAGCGTTTTCCTTTGCTTGAGTTTCAATGTCTTTAATCATTATTGACATTTCATGTCTTACTTCTTTTTCTGCATTACTTAGTATGATTTCTTTTGCTTTATCACAAGTAATACCTGATATATCCTCTAATTTTTCAAGTTGTTTTAATTTTATAGCCTCAACTTCTTTTTGTTTTTCGTCTACAATTTTTAATTTTTGATTTAAATTAGATTCTTTGTTTTCTATACTTTGTTGTTTTCTATCTAGAGATTCTTCTTTTTGAATTACTCTTCTTTCATATTTTTGTAATTCATTTCTTCTTTCTCTACTTTCCTTTTCAGCATCACTTCTAAATCTATGAATTTCTTCTTTTGCTTCTAGAAGCTTTTCTTTTTTAATTGTTTCTGCATCTTTATTTGCTTGATCTACTATATTTTTAGCTAGGGTATTTGCTTCACCGATTTTTGCTTCTGATATATTTTTTCTACCAAAATATCCAGCTACTACACCTATAATCAAGCCAACTACTGCTGCTATAATTACTTTTATTATGACATCCACCTCCTTTATTATTTAATCCCAAAATTCAATATTACTCCTTATTTTCGTATTTAGGTCGATTTTTTATCTTTATGTAAAAGACCGACATTGATTTAAGTATCACATTTATAATCTTGGAATATGTTTTTAAGCTGTCCTTAAAATATCGACAGCTTAAATATTGATTAGAAACCGTAAATAGTTTCTTATGATTAACAACAAAAAATTATATTAAATTAGAATACTTTACCTCATTTAATTTTATAATTTTTTCTACTTTGTGTCAAGGTTATAGGAGGTTTATAGATAGCAATTATTATTCTTCTACTGTAATAGAATCCATACTATCTTCTATACTATTTTCTACTAATTGAATATCTTCAGAAGCTTCGTCTTCAGCATCCTTGTATTCTGCACCTAATTTATAATATTTTCTAACTTTTTCTTCTATTTCGTTAGCTAAATCCATATTATCAGCTAAGAATTTCTTAACATTTTCTCTACCTTGTCCTAATTTTATATCTTGATAGTTGTACCAAGATCCTGATTTTTTAACTATATCTACATTTGCAGCTATATCTAGTAAATCACCTATTTTTGATATACCCTCTCCATACATTATATCAAATTCTGCTTGTTTAAAAGGAGGAGCTACTTTATTTTTTACTACTTTAACTCTAGTTCTACTTCCTAAAATCTTATCTCCTTGTTTTATTGTGTCTATCTTTCTAACATCTAATCTAACTGATGAGTAGAATTTAAGCGCACGACCACCTGTAGTAGTCTCTGGGTTACCAAACATTATACCTACTTTTTCTCTAAGTTGGTTTATAAATATAGCAACACAATTTGATTTTTTGATTGAACCTGTTAATTTTCTAAGTGCTTGAGACATAAGTCTAGCTTGCAATCCAACATGAGAGTCTCCCATGTCTCCTTCTATTTCTGCCTTTGGAACTAATGCTGCAACTGAGTCTATTACGATTATGTCTATAGCGCCACTTCTTATTAATGCTTCTGTTATTTCTAGAGCTTGTTCTCCTGTATCTGGTTGAGATATTATAAGGTTATCTACATCTACACCTAACGCCTTTGCGTAAACTGGATCTAGAGCATGCTCTGCATCTATGAAGGCTGCTATTCCACCTTCTTTTTGAGCTTCGGCAACTGAGTGAAGTGCAACTGTTGTCTTACCTGAAGATTCTGGTCCGTATATTTCAACTATTCTACCTCTAGGAAGTCCACCTATGCCTATTGCTATATCAAGTCCAATTGAACCTGTTGATATAGAGTCTATCACCATTGATGAAGCTTCTCCAAGTCTCATTATTGAGCCTTTACCAAAATCCTTTTCTATTTTACCTAATACCTGATTCAATGTATCTAATTTTTCTTTTTCTATAGTCATATAATTCATTCCTCCATTATATCATTTTTAATAATCAAACATTTGTTCGCTTTTATATTTTTATTATATCTTATAAAGCTTTTACAGTCAATCGATAAATATATTATTTTCTACTATGTTTATGGACAAATTCTAAATTTTTTATACCCCAATTTTACATTTTTATTTAAAAATTTTAGAAAATAATTTCTGTATCCGATAATCCAAAAAGAGCTATATGTCAATTTTAAAACAGCACGACATATAGCTCTCTAAAAATTATTTACTATTCATAAATAACTCTCTATTTTTATACAAGTAATCTATTCCTGAATAAAGTGTAAATATTGTAGCAATGTACATAGCCACTGTTCCAATAAGAAGTATAATATCATTTGAGAAATTAGCGCCTATCAACAAGAATATGATAGCTATCATTTGGCTTGTAGTTTTTATCTTTCCACCACCACTAGCAGCTATTACCTTTCCATTGTCGGCAGCTATTGCTCTCAAAATACTTACAGTCAGCTCTCTCGCTACTATTATTATTACCATCCAGCCAGCTACTAAATCGTAATCTATCATGCATATAAGTGCAGATAAAACTAATAATTTATCTGCCAATGGATCCATAAATTTCCCAAAATCTGTAACTAGATTATACTTTCTAGCTATTCTTCCATCTAGAAAATCTGTTATAGAAGCCACCATAAACACAATACATGCTATTAAAAAGAAATTGTTTATTTGTGATAGCATAAGTATTACGAATACTGGTATTAGACATATTCTAAGTAGTGTAAGCTTATTCGGTAAATTCATCCTCTACTACCCCCATTAAATCATACTCTAAAGCATCAGTTATAACTACATCTACAAATTCCCCTACTTGAAGATCTTTTATAGATTTTATATATACTATAGCGTCTATTTCCTCTGCATCGTACATAGTTCTACCTATATACACGTTGTCTTCTATTTGTTCTTCAACTAATACTTCATATTTATTACCTATTTTTTGATTATTTTTTTGTTCTGAGATAGTTTGTTGTACTAACATCAATCTCTCTTGTCTTTCTAATTTAACTTCCTCTTCAAGATGATTAGGCAATCTATCAGCAGGAGTATCTTCCTCTCTAGAGTAAGTGAATACTCCTAATTTATCAAATTCGACTTCCTTTACAAAATCTACAAGCTCTTCAAAATCCTCGTCTGTTTCCCCTGGAAATCCTACTATTATACTAGTTCTAAGTGTAGCATCAGGTATGATATTTCTAATCATATTTACCTTAGACAGAATATCCTCTTTAGTAGTTTTTCTGTTCATCAGCTTTAATATTCTATTGCTCGCGTGTTGTATAGGCATATCGAAGTAATTGCATATATTATCGTATTTGCTTATTACATTTACTAGCTTTTCAGTTATTGATTCTGGGTAAGAGTACATTACTCTAATCCATTTAAATCCATCTATTTGAGCTAATTCCTCTAAAAGCTCGGCAAGTCTTTCCTCACCGTATAAATCAACACCGTATTTAGTAGTATCTTGTGCTATTACTATTAACTCCTTAACTCCCATTTCGGCAAGCTTTTTAGCCTCTGAAATTATATCCTCCATCTTTCTACTTCTGTATTTACCTCTAAGCTTAGGTATTATACAGTAAGTACATTTATTGTCACAGCCTTCACCTATTTTTAAATAAGCCATATGACTTGGAGTAGATACATATCTAGGTAGAGTCTCATCGTATGCAAACTCTATATTGTTCAAGCTTACTATTTGATGTTCTTCTTTAAGCTTTCCTATTATTTCGTCTATATTTTGGTAGCTACCTGTACCTACTATAGCATCTATCTCTGGTATTTCTTCTTTTAATTCGTCTGCATATCTCTGAGCTAGACATCCTGTAACTATCAATAATTTTAAATTTCCAGTTTGTTTAAGATCTGCAAAATCTAATATAGTATCTATTGATTCCTGCTTAGCTGATTCTATAAAACCGCAAGTATTTACAATTATTACATCGGCTTCGTCAAAATCACCTGTAAGTCTATAACCTTTTTCATTTAATATACCCATCATTATTTCTGCATCCACTAGGTTTTTCGAGCAACCCAGGGATTCTAATGCTATTTTTAACATAAATTAATTAACTCCTTATCGACTTTCTCTTTTTAAATTTTCTAATTCTTCCTTTGTTATTAAAACCTTACGAGGCTTACTTCCCTCACTTGGTCCAACTATACCTCTTTCCTCCATAGAATCTATAAGTCTAGCAGCTCTATTAAATCCTATTTTGAATTTTCTTTGAAGCATTGATGCTGAGCCTTGGTTGTTTGATACGACAAATTCTATAGCTTCTTCTAAGAATTCATCCTCGTCGTTATCTTTAACCGGCACAACCTTAGATATAGTTTCGATTATTTCTTCTTCGTATTTTACTTCCTCTTGTTTTTGAGATTTTATTTCTTCTATTACTTTTTCTGATTCTTCCTCTGATATAAAGGCTCCTTGTATTCTAAGAGGTTTCGCTGCTCCTAGAGGATAATAAAGCATATCTCCCTTACCAAGTAATTTTTCAGCTCCACCCATATCTAAAATAGTTCTAGAATCTGTTTGTGAAGAAACTGCAAATGCTATTCTCGAAGGAATATTTGCTTTGATTATACCAGTGATTACATCTACAGATGGTCTTTGTGTAGCTATTATTAAATGCATTCCTGCAGCTCTTGCCATTTGAGCAAGTCTACATATATAATCCTCTACTTCATTACCACATGCCATCATTAAATCTGCTAACTCGTCTATAATTATGACGATTTTGTACATTTTTTCATCACATTTTTTGTTGTAGCCTGTTATGTCCTTTACTCCATTTTCTGCAAATAGCTTGTATCTCTTGTTCATCTCACTTACTGCCCAATTTAAAGCATTTGAAGCCTTTTTAGGGTCTGTAACTACTGGAGATAGTAAGTGTGGTATTCCATTATAATGAGCAAGCTCAACTACTTTTGGGTCTATTAAAAGAAGCTTCACATCGTCTGGTGATGATTTATATAGTAGAGATGTTATTATTGTATTTACGCAAACACTCTTACCAGAGCCTGTAGCTCCTGCTATAAGTAGATGAGGCATTTTCGCTAAATCTGCTATAAGCGGTTTTCCTGTTATTTCCTTACCAAGTCCAACTGCTAGGCTAGATGGATGATTTTTAAACTCGTCGCTAGTTATAACCTCTCTAAGTCCTACAACTTGAGGATTGTCGTTTGGAACTTCTAGACCTATTACAGATTTTCCTGGAACTGGAGCTTCTATTCTTATACTTCTAGCAGCTAGGCCAAGTGCTAGGTCATCAGATAGGTTTACTATTTTACTTACTTTTGTTCCAGCCTCTGGAGATACTTCGTATCTAGTTATAGTAGGCCCAAATGTAGCATTGCAGTCTTTTATATTGATATTAAAATTACTAAGTGTCTCTTTAACTGCATCACTCTTATCTGCTTCTTTATAATCTTTATTACTATTGTAATTTTTAAGACAATTTATAGAAGGTCTCTTGTAGTTATCACCTTCTAAGTTAAAATCAAGCTGTTTTATATCTTGTGTTTTTCCTAAATCCACTTTATTTGTGTCAAATATAGACTTGTCGTAATTAGAAGTAGTCTCAGTCACTTGCTTATTTTCATTTTTAGTATCTTCTTGGTTTATAAGATCTCTTAATTCTTTTAAATCGTCTAAACTTTGTGTACCCTCAAGTATTTCTAAAACATCGTCATCTGCTTGGTTAAAGCCTACTATTTTAATAGTCTTTTCATCGTCGTATTCATTTGAATCCTCTATTTGATTTTCATTGCTTTCAATTTGAGGTACTTCTTCGTCATTTTTATTTTTCTTGTTTAGAAGCTTTTTGAAAAAGCCTTCCTTTTCCTCTACTACTGTAGTGTCCATAGTAGTGTCATCGACTTCATCAGTTACCATATCTAAAGCTGATTTCTTTATATTTTGTAGTACATCCTTGAAATCAACATCTCCATTTTTAGCACTTGTAGATTTATCCTTTATACTTAAAATTAAATCCTTTAATGATATATTAAACACGAATAAAATACTCAAAAATAGAGCAAATATACTTATCAACCAACCGCCAGTTATACCAAACACTGCCTTTATATAGTAGGCAATTATAGATGTAACAAGACCTATTCCGCCTTCTTCCACTGAAACCTTCATAATTGAGCTTATCATCTCTGGTCTCAGTGGATTGTCAACTGGTATAAGATTTGAATTCAAAAGACCGTAAAAAATAAATATAAATACTATAGCTATGTAACATATTTTGCTCTTTCTAAATCTAAACACGTACTCATTGTGATCAAAGAAACCTAAAATACCTATTACAATAATCACTATAGGTATCAGCATAGCTAAAGAACCAAATAGCCCTTTAAATACCTCTTGAGTCACTTTTCCCAAAAGACCCATAGATGTAGAATTTAAACTGTATAATAAAAAGATACCTATAAATATTGTTATTAAATTAGTATACTCTGATCCAATTACAATATTATTATTTTTTTTCTTCTTAGAAAATTTGCTTTGTTTTTTCTTGCCTGCCACTCATCTCACCTCTTATTTTAAGGATATTAAATGCTGTAAATTACGGTACTCACAGCAAAAAGTGTTAATGCGTAAACACTAACACTTTATTGTATTTTACTATTATATCATAAATTATAGTATTTAAACACATAAGATTTATGTTGTTTATTTATTGTCACATTCTTTTATTAAATCTTTAAGTTTTGTAAGAGATTCTTTAAGACCACCTACTTCATCTATAAGTCCGTATTCTACGGCCTCTTTTCCAATAAGTACACTACCTACATCGCTGACTAATTCGTCCTTTGCATGCATCAATTTTGTCAAATCTTCACCTGATATATTAGATGTTCTAACTATAAAATCATTTATTCTCTCCTGCATCTTTTTAAAGTATTCAAATGTTTCATTTACACCTATTACGAGTCCATTTGTTCTAACTGGATGTACTATCATAGTGGCACTTGGTGCTATAAACGAATAATCTCCAGCAGTAGCAAGCGGAACTCCTATCGAGTGACTGCCTCCCAAAACTAGTGTGACTACCTTTTTAGATAAGCTATTTATTAGCTCTGCCATAGCAAGTCCTGCCTCTACATCGCCTCCGACAGTATTTAGTATTACTAAAATTCCCTTTATTTGAGGATCCTCTTCTACAGAATAGAGCATCGGTATTATGTGTTCGTATTTTGTGGCCTTTTTTTGAGGATTTCCCATAAAATGACCTTCTATTTCACCTATTATTGTTATGCATTGTATTTCTTTATTTTCGTTCGTAGGTACTTTAGGTGCTCCCATTTCATTTATATTTTGTATAACCTGATTTTCCTTTGTATTCTCTGTTTTATTCTTTTCTCCTGTATTTTGCGTTGTATTTTGAGATGTGCTTTGTGCTATATTTTGTTCTAAATTTTGTACTGCATTTTTTTCTAATTCGTCTATTCCTTCAAACTTCCAATCACAAAACTTTATATAATCACTACAAAAATCTTGATGCTTTTTCATTTTGTCACCTCTTGAGATTTATTTTAATTAGTATATATTACAAATGAATTTATTTCTAATATAATAACTAAAAATATTTTATCCAAAATAGAGAATTTTATTTAAAAAAAATAGACCTGCTATTAAAGCAAGTCTATCGTCGTTTACTATTTTATCGTTTATTGAGCTGAAAAAGCATTGTGTATAACGTGAACTGTTGTAACCATATCTTTTTCGTCTACAAGACAAGAAAGTGAATTGTATGAATCAGAAGATTGAAGTAATGTTACACCTTCTGCATTTAATGCTCTCATTATTTTCGCTATAACACCAGGTGTTTCAGTTACTTTATTTCCTATTAATGTTACCTTAGCGCAATCTGGTTTTATTTCGTATTCTGCATCGTACTTTTTAATTATATTTTCAACTTCTTCTAAATTATTTACATCAAGCGCAAAAGCCTTCTTTTCTGTGAAGAAGTTTATCATATCCATATTTATATGTCTGTCTTCCATTTCATTTAATATCTTAGAAAATTTAATTTCATCTGATATAACCTTTACTTGAGCTATTTTGTCTTTATGTGCAACAGCACTCATAAATTTAACCTTTGAGCTGTCTTCGTATACGTCCTTAAGCACGTTAGCTGGACCTATTTTAGTTCCTTCATAAGTTGGATTGTAAGTATTTTTTATTTGAAGTATTATATCTGCATTTTTAGCAAGTTCTACAGCTCTTGGATGTATAACCTTAGCACCCTTTTCAGCCATTTGGAATACTTCATCGTAATCTACGTATTTTAAAACCTTAGCATCTGGTTCTATTCTTGGGTCAGCTGTCATTATACCGTCTACATCTGTGTATATTTGAACTAAATCACTACCTAATGCTTTACCTATAGCAACAGCAGATGTATCTGAACCACCTCTACCTAGAGTAGTTATTTCTCCATCCTCTGTTCCTCCTTGGAATCCTGCTATTATTACAACTTTTCCATCAGCTAATTCCTTTTGTATTTTTTTAGGATTTATTTTTTTGATTTTTGCATTTGAAAATGCCTTTGTAGTTGTTATACCTGCTTGAACTCCAGTTAAAAATGTAGCTGGTATTCCCATTGAATCAAGCATAGTTGCAAGTATTGTTCCTGATATTATTTCACCACATGACATTATCATATCAAGCTCTCTTTTAGTCGGTCTGTCATTTATATTAGTGCACATGCTTATAAGTGTATCTGTAGCGTATGGAGCTCCCTTTCTACCCATAGCTGAAACTACTACTGCTATATCTTTATATTGTTCCTTATGTGCTTCTATTATTTTACAGACTTCTTTCATCTTTTCATATGATGCTACTGAAGTACCACCAAATTTTTGTACTAAAACTCCCATTTTATCCTCCTAATATATCCCTTCGTATTCTATTATTATCATATCATTTCCAATTTTTCTAACATTTCTCCAAGGCACTTCTAATACTTCTTTATCTTTTCTAAGACCTAAAAAACCTCTCTCTCTCGGTATAGATAAAGCTAAAATACTTCCATCTGTCTCATCTATTATAATATCACACTCACCGACTACACCTAATCTCTCTCCTGTAACTAGGTTGACTATTTCCTTTCCAGCTATTTCAGATAAATACATAAATACCCCTCCAATATAAATTTAAATATGTCTTATAAAGATTTTATTATATTATAAATTTATATCTTCTACATCTTTACCTACTATACAGACTCCTAATTTATCTAAATTAAAAACTTTTTCGATTATTCTTACTACATCTTCGTATTCTACTCTATTAATATAATCTATAATATCCTGTTCGTCGTCGACTTTATTTCTCATAAGTAGACTTTTGCCATTTGACATCATTCTACTGCTAGTGCTTTCAAGATCTAGCATGTAGCTTCCCTTTAGCTGCTCTTTACTTTCACTTATCTCTTGAGGTGAAATGTAATTTTCTCTAATAAGTTTTATTTCCTCTATTATCATGTCGTATACTTTTTTTATATTTTCGGTGCTAGTGCTAGCAAATATCCCCAATTCTCCACATGTTTCATATAGAGTCTGTGATGAATATATCGAATAAACGAGCCCTTTTTCTTCACGTATCTTCTGAAATAATCTCGAGCTTATGCTTCCTCCAAAGACATTGTTTACTACGGCTAAAGCATAAACCTCTCTGTCATTTGTCATAGGTATAGCCTCTAAATTTATTGCTAAATTTACTTGCTCT
>NZ_JBJDXL010000320.1:0-3576 GCF_051866655.1 Intestinibacter sp. | reverse complement strand
CAAAAACAACGTATTCTATTCCTATTTAATTTTCTATTTATCAGGTTTTGTAAGACTATCAAAGAAACTTTTAGTATCTTTATATCCTTCAGTTATAATAGGAGGAGAATCAGTAGATTCATATGTAGAAAATAAATTACTATACATATCCCTTATCAATTAAATCATCTAATATGCCATTCATCTATTTTTTAATATTATTGAGAACAGAATTAGTAGCTCCGCTATCCTTTCTTTTAGCTAAAGTTTTAGTAAGTTTATCAAACTACTTGAATTCTGGAGTGCCTGAGCGGTACTTTACTAAGAATATTCTTGCTCTTTCCCTTGCTTGTGCGTCATGACTTCTTGGACCTCTATTTAAATGTCTAATGTCGCCATCTTCATAAGTCATTCCATTCTTTACAGCAGTGTTAAATTTCCTAGTAATCTATAAACCTTTATCATTTACATTAGATACTGACTATTTTCTACCTACTGATGGGGCTACTCCAGTTATTAGATAGGGATTCTATGGGTTATAATTGCCAAATAAAGCCTGAATAGCATTATATACATTCTCAGCTTTTGGAGATTCTGAAATAAACTATTTAGCAATAGTGAAATTTCTTTTTAACTTATCTATCGCAGGAAGCTAATTCCATTCATCATATCTCTATTTTTCTGTACTTCTATCTTCTAAAATTCCCCCACTCTAATGCTTCCACTTACGTGCATTGGCTGCAAAGGTAGCTCTCTTCCTAATTTTAGGATCTGAGCTATTCTTTCCTCTCTATATACACTCTGAGGTAACTTTGCCTCCACAATAATCTGTAAATTTTCCTCGGTTTTCTTTCTTTATATGGATTTTATTTCCCTTTTTAAATGCCTCTATAGCATCAACTCGTTCAACTCTAGATAATTTGTCTATAACAGATTTATTATCATTAATTATCTTTGTGAACTTCTCAATTTCTGACTAATTATACTTTCTCATATAGTTTATTATTATTAATTTATATTTCGTTTGGATGTTCAAATTTAATAATTATATTTGTATAATTGAAGTAAAATGATATAGAAATGTTAATATCTAAATATATAAATAACAATTTTAGATTAATATATTCCTATCTAGCCAAATATTAATAATTTTCAAAGAAATGATTATAAAATAGAAGTTGAATGTTCGACTCCTCATTGCTGTTTTATTAACAATAGTTGGATGTGGATTATTAATAGCCGGGTTTATTGTTCCCCCACTTGGAATTATAGATAGTTCAGTACTAGTAGCTTTTGGTGAAACTTGTACATTTGTCGGAGCTTTACTCGGAATAGATTATACCTATAAGTACTAGATGTACAAAAATAATTTGATGAAGTGATATATAAGAAATAATGTAAAAATAGTATATATGATGGAAATTGACAAACGTAATGGTAATGTATGCTTCAATGATGCAGCGCATTGTTATTTTGATGCTGATAATCAAGATAATAGATATATATCAGTAACAACTCTAATAGAGAGATATGGACAACCTTTTGACAAGGAATTTTGGTCTAGCTATAAGGCTCTGGAACTCTTAATACCAAAAGACAACTGGAAAATAGAGAAAAAGTCAATATTAAATAATAAGAAAATTAAAAAGGAATTATTAGAAATGTATAATATTTCCGAATTGCAATTTAATAAGACCAAGCAAAGCATTTTAGACGAGTGGGATAAGAATAATAGAGAGGCTTGTGAGCGAGGAACTAAAATTCATGCAGACATTGAAAATTCCTTCTACAAAAAGAATAAAGATATTAATCTTCAGAAATTTGGAATAGGAGGTAAATTTGAATGTAAAAAAGATTACACCGAGCTAGATATGGAATATGGAGTTTATCCAGAATATCTCATATATAGAGTTTCTGACGATGGAATATTACGATTAGCAGGGCAAGTTGACTTAATTGTTAAACAAGGTAATGATATTTATATCATAGACCACAAGGGATTACCCTTAGACACTCCTATATTAACTTCTACTGGATGGTCTACTATGGGCAGTTTAAAAGTAGGAGATAAAGTATTTGATAAAGATGGAAATTTATGTAATGTAACTGTTAAATCAGCCATACATCACAACCCATGCTGTAAAATTAATTTTGACAATTCTGAAAGTATTGTTGCAGATATAGATCATAGATGGTTAGTTTCTTTTAAACTTCATAAACCAACAAAGAAAAACCCAGACGGATTCAAACATAAGGTTATGACTACATTAGAATTAAAAACCTACCTTGATTCTATAGAGAAACGTACAACTCAAAATATTCCAAAAATACTAAATGCTAAACCTTTAAACATTGCCAGTTCAAAACTTCCTTTAGATCCATATCTACTTGGTGTGTGGTTAGGCGATGGAAGTAAAAATTGTGGAATAATAACTCAAGCAACAAATTCTCCTATTTGGGAAGAGTTAAGATCCAGAGGATATGAAATTGGAGAAAATCTTAATCATGATCCAGAAAGAAAAGGAGTTGATATGAGAACTGTTTACGGAATACGGAAAATATTAAATTACATAAATGTGCTGAATAATAAACATATTCCGGAAATGTATCTATTGGCTTCATATGAGGATAGATTAGATTTATTAAGAGGATTGATGGATACTGATGGATATTTTCATCCAAAAAGAAAAAGATTTGTAATGACTACCTCATTTGATTGGCAGATGGAGGGAATGAAACAATTAATTTCTTCTCTAGGATGTAAAGTTTCTGTATTTAGGGAAATTCATAAATGTAATGGAAAAGAATTTCCAGGATGGAATATTAATTTTACTACTGATAGGTTTAATCCATTTTTAACTAGAAATTCCGAAATTAATAATATTGTATTAAAAGATAATAATTCTTTTAGAAATATAGAATCTGTGGAATATGTAGAAACAGTCCCAACACAATGTATTGCTGTTGATAGTCCATCTCATACATATTTATGTACACATTCTCTTGTAGTAACTCACAATACGAACAAGGAAATTAAGACTAAGGGGGCTTATAATGCAGCTACTAAAGGGACTGTCAATATGAGGTATCCTTTAAATAATTTGCCAGACGTTAATTTCTATCATTATACTATGCAGCTCTCTACTTACGCCTGGATGCTTCAAAAAATAAATCCTAACTTTGTAATCAAGGACCTGATACTTAATCATTATGACCATAATGGAAACAATACTTTATACCACTGTGATTATTTAAAGAAGGAAGTTGAAAGGATGCTATATGATTATAAAAAGCAAATAATATTAGAGAGATAGAGAGCTAAACGACAAAGAATAGAATATTAAGATGAATATACTAGATATTACTAATGGGCACATAAAAGAACTATTTAATCTTAACAAAGAACTAAGTGATAGTAGAATGAAGATATGTTACATATGTCCTTTGTTCTTAAACAAGTTCGGAGGTATATGTAATAATAGATTATGGCTTAATGTAAATACAGGAGATATTAGTGTAAATAAAAAAGAAGGATATAAGAATGGATGTGGTTGTAGATTATTATCTAAAACTAGACTGCCTAATGCTGAATGTCCT
>NZ_JBJDXL010000319.1:0-3577 GCF_051866655.1 Intestinibacter sp. | reverse complement strand
GAGAGAAATCTTGGAAATATCTATTATTTGATAATACTGGATTAACAAGATCCTTCAAAGATACAGGATTTGCGTACATAAAATCATAGGAAGAATGACCTATTCAGAAATATTAGAAATTGCAAAGCAAGGGAAGACTCTTATGCTCCCTAATTTTATAGGATACTTTAAGTGGGACTTTGGAAATAAAACTCTAGTATTCACAAATGGAGATTATAAGTGCTTAGCAGAAGAATTAGATATTAAGAATAGATAGGACTTCTATTATATAATATAAAAAAAAAAAAGCCCCTTGGAAGTATAGGACTAATCCTACACGACCAAGGGGCTTTTGTTATGTTTTTAATGTAAACTTAGTATTCTCTGGATAGAAGTATATATCTACACTAAGACCATCAATACTTAAGCTAATGTACTTATCTGAATACAAGAAAGAAGCAGTTCCAAACATTTCTCGCAACGCTCCTACTGTAATCAAATAGTTGAGCTGAAACGGAAGAATGTATTCCGTTAGCTCTTTTCTTAATAGGCATGAAACTACATTCCCTACTCCAATTTTTAGAGAATTAATTCCATTACTTATATCACTCTGCGCATATTTTATCATTCAGTAGCTTTATTTTATCATTTATATAAAACACAGCCTTTTGTAAATCTTCTATCTCTTTAGCGGTATCGTCATATCCTTCCTCTGATTTATGTCCTGCTCTTAGGATATATTTTATTGCATTCCCAAGATCAAAATCTAAATGTCTAGTTATATCTATTACCTCTATTCCACATATGTCTTTAAGCCACGTGTAATGAGATGGATGATTTACTTTGTCTTCCATATTATATAAGATAGGATTTTACGACAGTTGAGATTAATTTGCCATCTGCTTGGGGAAATTTAGCTTTTAGATGTTTAATTGCATTTCCCATCTCTTTCTTCGGAATAAATGGTTTACTGGTTTCAATAGCATCATAACTATATCCCCAATCCTCTGTTAAAAAAGTTTCAATGAATTTATTTTTTCCTGCCCATATACAAAGTTCAGAACATATCTGTGACTCCTTTACAGGCTCTGGGAGCAACTTTTTTAATACTGCTAGTTCATCTCTATACTCAGACATTAAGTCCTCTCTACCAGCCTCAGAGAAGCCTAAAATGCCATCTTCCAACTTCTTACACATTTTTGAAATAAGTTGGATTTCAGCTGCCTCATCATATGGCTTTGCATTCTTAGCAGTCTTAAAAGCTTGTATTTCAGCCTTTAAGTTTTTGTAAGCACGAAGTTCAGTCTGATTTCTGGACTTCATACTTACTTTTATTAGATCGTCTACATTAATCATTCTATTTCTAAATAGAGAGGTTCATAAACTATATTATATTTCTCATCTTTCATACTAACATTATAATGGGCAGTATTATTAATCATGATTTGCTCATGAGAACAGCTATGTAGATGTCCGTTGAACTGGAATCTAGGCTGTTTAGCTAGGATTGTTTCTAGCAAGGGTTTGTTGCCAATATGACTACCGTCAGCCCAATAGCAGTCTTCTTGAAGGAGTATATCTCCAAATCCGTAAGGCTGGTCATGAGTTATCAAAATGTCAAGATTCTCTGGAATCTCATTGAAGACTTGCCTTAAAGTATCATCTGGATACATATAAGCCCAATTTCCAAAGACTTTACAATAAGGAGTTCCAAATATCCTGTAGTCTGTTCCATCGTGAGTATAAATATACTCCTTATGACATAGATAGGTTACTTTATCAGAACCTGGGAATAGCTTCTCATAAACAATTTGATGTCCCGGAAATCGTAATTCATGATTCCCTGCGATGAATATTACTTTCTCACATGGTAAATTTTCTGCCCAGGCCTTAAATTTATCCTTATACCACTTTTTAGTCCCGTTAGTACTTGCTTGTACATTAAGGGGAACAGAATCTCCGCAGACTAGAACTAGGTCACATGGTCTAATCTCTGGAAGATCCCCATGTATATCACTAATTGCACATATTTTTATCATATTTCAAGCGTATATCTGGTTATATAGTCACCACATTCTTCACATTGCCCTAAGTCCTCAAATTCTCCTTGTGACATAACTAGATCTCTCCATATATCTTGTAGAACACCTAAGTCAGACTCCTTATCTAGTAATTTACAAATAACTTCCCTAAGTTCCTCTTTGCTCATATCAACAGTCTCTTTTCCATCAACTGTTAGCGATGTACATATACATCCGTCAGTATATTCTAATTTCATAATTTAAATTATTTATGTTTCTCTCCACCCATCCTTATCACATACCCATAGAGCATGATATAGGCATCCATACTCAACAGATAAACATCTCATTTCAATATCATCCTTATTTGGAAGTTTCTCATAAAGCTCATTCATTTCAGCTTCTGGGAAAGTCCATTTAGATTCGAAGTAGCAATCAATGCTGTTGTCGCACCTTTCAACATCTGCGCTTCCCCAGTCCTCAAAGAAATCCTCTATAACCTTTAGATTGTTTGAGTCTTCTGAGTAAGCATAGAATGTATTATCACATATATTACTCATATTTTATTCTTTATATTTCCATATAAAACCTCCAGCAGTTTTGTTTCTACCACTAAGACATTCTACTATGGCTTTTCGTTTAACAAACTATACATCTGAGGCACTAGCCCATTCCTGTATAAACTCCCCGTTCTTACTATATTGCAATATCGGTTTCTTAGGAGGACCTGATTTACTCAAGTTTATATACTATTTCCTTAAGTTACCACTTCTAGTTAAGAGATTTTCACAATCTTTCTTGTATTTCCAAATATAACCTCCGGAAGTATAAATTTCTCCTCTCACACATCGCATAACTTCCTAGGGATTCTTTATCTAGGATCTATAAATGTTGGCATATTCTTTAACAAAGGTACCATCTAGATTAAACTATAACACTGGCTTACTCTTAGAAAATGAAATCTTATTTGACCAATCTTTCATTTCCTATTCAGATTTACCTTTCCAGTACGCAATAATCTTATCAGTAACTTTATCTCCTATAATACCATCACCACCATCTGTGACATTGTATAATAGTTTTCCTCCTCTTCTGTACTTAGATATATAATACTTTTCTAAAGCATTTAGAGCAACCTTTACTCTTTCTCTACTTTTAGATTGAATTGTAAATAGTACTACATATTCAAAGTTTTCAAATCCATACTTCCTTATTGCTTTATAAAAGGGAAGATCAACTCCTTTACTAGCTAGTCTTTTGTGAGTTACTTTTCTCCTCTTTTCGTCAATGGTCTAGCCTATATAATATTTACCGGAGGGACTTTCATATCTATATATTATTCCAATAATCCTTGTATTATCACATATATTAGCCATTATTTAAAAATATTAAATAGAACTATTTTACTTGCTTAGTACCTTATTTTCTTTGTTGTACATCTGCTTGCTAAATCCATCTATCTGAGCTCGGGTAATATTACTTACCCAAGCCTCAAATAAATGTCTGTATTTTAGCGTGATTACTCTTATAAAATTCTGAGCGTAACCACTCATAGAGCTTTGTTGTCATTCTTTATA
>NZ_JBJDXL010000318.1:0-3602 GCF_051866655.1 Intestinibacter sp. | reverse complement strand
AATGTGTAGTAGCAGATACTAAAGAAAACTTAAGAGTAAGAGTAGATGCAGAATATGGAGCTACAGATGGAAAATTAAAATTAGCTAAGAGAGCTAAAGAACTAGGACTAGATGCTATACACGATACAGTTCACGAAATGTGCAAAGACGAAGCTAGACACGGTAAAGCATTCTTAGGATTATTACAAAGATATTTCGGATAAGTATTAATATCGTATAGACATTAAAAAAATATATTTAAATAAACACTAAAAATCTTACAACTAATTTGAAATACAATTAGTTGTAAGATTTTTTTATATGTAAAAAATGATATTATTTCTTTAAAGTTTCTTTAAAAATTTGTTGTATATTATAATTAAGATACGAAATTAAAATAGCAAGGGGCGATTTTATGAAAAAAGCGTTGGTAATAGACGACGATGTAGATATTTTATACCTTATAAAGGATATATTAGAAGACGATGGATACGAGGTTCTGATTTCAAATTCTGCAGAGGAGGCGTATACAAAGCTAAATAAAGATATAGACATAGTGCTTTTAGATGTTATGATGCCTGGTATAGATGGATTTAGCTTTTGTAGAAAAATAAGAGATGAAGTAGAAATTCCGATTATTTTTTTAACTGCAAAGACTTCAGAGGAGGATATTATAAAGGGACTTGCATTAGGAGGAGATGACTACATTACAAAGCCGTTTAGTATAAATCAACTAAAGGCTAGGATGAATGCGCATATAAGAAGGGACAATAGAAAAAAACAAAAAAATTACCTGCAGATTGGAGATATAAAGATGAATTTAAAAAGCAGAGAGGTCGAGTATTTTGGTGAGGATATAGTGCTTACTAAGAGGGAGTTTGATATACTAGAGCTCTTGGCTTTAAATAGAGGTATGGTATTTTCAAAGGAGGATATTTACGAAAAAATCTGGGGATACGATGCAGAAGGAGATAGCGCTACAGTTTCAGAGCATATAAAGAAAATAAGAGCCAAATTTTTGAAGATAAATAAAGACTTTGACAGTATACAAACTGTATGGGGAATTGGATATAAATTGAAAAAATAAACGTCGGGGTGAGTGTATTTGATCGATAAAAAATATATTAAAAGGCAATTTATATATACGTTGATATGTATTGTTGTTGCTAGTATATTTAGCAGTATTTTATTTAATTTCTGTCTAGAATTTATATTTATAGGAACGGTATTTAATAGTGAAGCTAGCCGAGAGATGGTCGGAAATTTTTATGAGTTTTTTAAGTTGAAGGCTATTTACAATGAGAGCTCGCTAAATAGCAATTGGATTTTTAATTTTATAACTTATGTATCGCCGTATATTTTTATAGCTTTGTATTCAGTTGTTTTTTCAAAAATATATATGAAAAAAATCGATAAAAGTCCACAAAAAATAGATACCTTAGAAAATCAAGATATAAATTTAGATTTAAATTATGAAGATATCGACGAGACAAATAAGATAGCTGAGGTCTTTGAGAAGATGCGTGTAAACTTAAAGGATGCCTTCAATACGCAGTTAAAAAGCGAAAAGGAAAAGCAAGATATAATCCAATCGCTTTCACATGATTTGAGAAGTCCGCTTACCTTGATAAAGGGACATGTAGAGCTTTTGCAAAGTGGAGCTTATAAAAATGAGGAAAGACTAAAGAGATATTTAAACGTAATAGAAAAATCTACAAATCGAGCAGTGACTTTAGTAGACGATCTAAATGTTTTATCTAAAATCGATGATTCAGATTTTATTTTAGATAAGAAGGAAGTTTTGCTAAATGATTTTATAAAAGAGAAGTTTGAGGATTACAAAACCTTGGCAAAGGAGAAGCATCTGAAGTTTTATGTAAATGTAGATAGTGAGTTAAGCGATGCCGTCGTCTATATAGATAAATCACAGATTTCTAGAGTTGTAGATAATATAATAACGAATAGCTTTAGATATGTAGATGAAGGAGGCAGTATAGAAGTAGATATTTCACAAAGCGAGCAGGATAAGGTAGTATTTAAAATAAAGGACAGTGGCGCTGGGTTTAGCAAAGAAGATCTGCCAAATGTGTTTAACAGATTTTACAAGGGAGATAAGTCGAGGGCAAATAGCAGTGGAAATTCTGGACTTGGTCTTTACATATGCAAGAAAATAATCGACAAGCACAGCGGTGAAATTAGAGTTTTCAATGAAAATGGGGCTGTAGTGGAGTTTAGCATTTGGAAGAAGAAAGTTATGAAAACAAAGGAGATAAAGAAGCTTGCCAAAAGAGGTTTAAAGCTAAATTTAAAGCCTGTGCTATTTAATAGCTTTTTGAGTTTAATTCCAATTGTTTTATGTACTGTGGCTTATATTTTTGAAGAAAAATTGTTTGTATTTGCGGTAATTAACAGTATTTTTATTGAGAGTTTACTCAAAGCTAATTTAAGTAATTTATCCTTAAAATTAGTTGAAAATAGACTTGTTTCTGTAAAAGATGGATTTGATATATTTAAAAATACATCGAAAATACTTATTTTAGAGATATTAAAGTTTATAATATGGGTAGTTTTAATTCAGCTTGTATCTATTCCAGTAGGGATTGTATTCGATTCAATATATCAATTTGTATCTTCTTTATCAAATACCGATGTTTATATGATAGATTACACCTTTGTATCGGGGCTTATTTCATATGTACTTGTAGAGATTTTGCTATCTCAAAAATACTACATACTCAGCGATTTAGAAAATATAGATACTATTGGAATTTTAGATAAAAGCATGGAGTTAATTAAAAAGAATGTTTTTAAGTATATAAAGTTTGAAATCAGCTTTATAGGTTGGTTTTTAGTATCTATAGTTACTTTAGGAGTGGGATTTTTGTTCCTTGCTCCATATAAGACAATATGTGAAATCTATTTTTATCAAGAGATAAAAGAAGATAAATTGATAGAGTACAATAATACCGAGAAAAATAGAAATACAAAAGATGAAGTAGTTTTGGATATAGCTCTAGTGGCTATGATAAATTTTTTCGTATATTTTATTTATAAGATAATATATCTATTTTAATAGAAAAGAGGTCGGAGAATGAAAAATGATACAAAGCTTTATAATATGATAATGCCTATATGGCTACTTATTATATTCCCAGTTACATGGGTTGTAATTTTACCGCTTAATTATTTAATCGATACTTTAGTTCTTAAGTTAACGATAAAGAAATTAAATGTGCAAAATAAAAATGAAATCTATAAAATGACTATACTAAAGACTTGGATTTATGGTTTTTTAGGAGATTTTATAGGGGCAGCTATAATACTTGCAGTTTCATGTGGTCTATATGATATAGTAAATTTAGAAACAGCTTTTGGAGCTGTAGTAGGGCAAATGTCGATGGTAATGTTAAATCCATTTGACAACATATTTTCGTTTTTGATTGCTTTAATAGCGACAATTGTAGCGGCTTATTTTATATATCTATTTAATTATAAGTTTGCACTCAAAAAGGCTTTTGAAAAAGGATATATAGATGAAAGTACAAAGAAAAAAATAGCGATATCGATGGCTGTATTTACAGCGCCTTATGTATTTTTCTTGCCGGCGCCATATTAAAACAAAA
>NZ_JBJDXL010000317.1:0-3609 GCF_051866655.1 Intestinibacter sp. | reverse complement strand
AAAAAAAATTTAATAATATTCGTATAAAAGCTCTAAGAGTAAATAATTTTGATAAAAAAATAAAAAATTTGTTAAAAAAAAAGCAAAAAAATAAAACCAAGTTATATTTATATAATTAAAATTATATCCTATACAATTGGAAAAAAATGAGATATAATTAAATTGAATGTTAAATTGTGTGAAAGCATTTTCTGAATTGAATGAAAAGGATTTACAACTGATAAAATAAAAAAGTGGTAATGAATTTTAGTATAAATTTTTATTGATTTAATAATTAATGCTAAAACACAATAACAAATTATATTCTAAAAATTAATTAAAGAAAAAAATCAAATAACAAAAATTATTTAATGTCAGAATAACGTAATTTTTGTTAAAAAATTATTAAAAACTTTACCAAAAATAGTATTTTTGGTATATAATTTAGTTAAGAATATATTCTTGAGAAGTATGTGTTTTATCGTTTAGAAATATATATTGATTAAGAATGTATTTATATAAATAATAAAGACATTTTCTTATAACAGCATTTTAGGGGAAAATTTAATTTTTAAAAAGGGGAATATGAATATGGAAAATAAAATATTAGAACAAATGCAAGCCATGACTATAGACCTTAACAGTAAGGCTCTATTAGAAAAAGCTGAAAAAGACGGCGTTGAAACAATGTATAAAAGAAAATTAGGATATAAAGTACAATGTGGATTCGGTCTTCAAGGTGTTTGCTGTAGAAACTGTGGTATGGGACCTTGTAGAATAAGCGCTAAAACTCCAAGAGGACTTTGTGGTGCTGACGAACATACAATAGTTGGTAGAAACTTCGCTAGAATGTGTGCTGGTGGTACAGCTGCCCATTCAGACCATGCTAGAGATATAACTCATACATTAGGATTAACTACTCCAGGAGGAGCTTATCAAGTTAAAGAACCAGAATTATTAAAAGAATTCGCTGTATTCATGGGTATAGATCCAGAAGGTAAAGATATATATGACTTAGCTCATGAAGTATCTCATGAATGCTTAATGGAATTTGGTAAACCACACGGTGTATCTAGATTATTAGCAAGAGCTCCTAAACAAAGACAAGAAGTATGGAAAGCTTATGGTATAGAACCAAGAGCAATAGATAGAGAAATCGCTACAGTAATGCATTCAACTCATATAGGATGCTGTGCTGATATAGATGCTTTAATACATATGTCATTTAGATGTTCTATGGCAGATGGTTGGGCTGGATCAATGATAGGTACAATGTTATCTGACATATTATTCGGAACTCCAAAACCAGTTCATACAGAAGCAAATACTAACGTATTAGCTGGAAACAATGTTAACATAGTTCTTCACGGACATGAACCAACATTATCAGAAATGATAGTTTTAGCTGCTGAATTACCAGAAATGCAAGAATTAGCTAAAGAAGTTGGAGCAGACGGAATCACATTATCAGGTGTTTGCTGTACTGGTAACGAATTAACTATGAGACATGGTATAAAAATAGCTGGTGACTTCCATCAACAAGAATTAGTATTAATTACTGGTGCTGTAGAAGCTATGATAGTTGACGTTCAATGTATCTTCCCTGCATTAGCAGAAGTTGCTACTCATTATCATACTAAATTCATAACTACTTCACCAAAAGCTAAAATAACTGGTTCTACTTACATGGAATTCCATGAAGAAACTGCTCTAGAAGATGCTAAACATATAGTTAGAGAAGCTATATTAAACTTCAAGAACAGAGATCCAGAAAAAGTTATGGTTCCAGAATTAAAATCAGAAGCTATGGTTGGTTATGCTGAAGCTGCTATAGTTGGACAATTAAACAACGTTGTTAACACTCAAATAGATGAAATGAACACATTAAAACCATTAATAGATGTTCTTGCATCTGGTGTAATAAGAGGGGTAGTAGGAGTTGTTGGATGTAACAATGCTAGAACTCCATCTAACTACAACCACTTAACTATAATGAAAGAATTAATCAAAAATGACTTCTTAGTTGTTACTACAGGATGCGGTGCTTCTGCAGCTGCTAAGAACGGATTAATGTTAAAAGAAAATGCAGCTAAATATGCTGGTAAAGGTTTAGCTACAGTTTGTCAATTAGTTGATATTCCACCAGTAATCCATCTAGGATCTTGTGTTGATAACTCTCGTATATTAAACGTTTGTTCATTAATAGCTAAAGCATTAGATATGGATATATGTGACTTACCAGTTGCTGGTTGTGCTCCTGAATGGATGTCAGAAAAAGCAGTAGCTATAGGTACTTATGTAGTTGGTTCTGGTATAGAAACATTCTTAGGTGTTATGCCTCCAGTTACAGGTTCTTCAAAAGCTGTTGAAATATTATGCGGAAGCATAAGAGATAAAGTAGGAGCTGCTTTCCATATAAGAGAAGATGATCCAGTAGGATTAGCTCAA
Organism: Intestinibacter sp.; assembly: GCF_051866655.1. Taxonomy (GTDB): domain Bacteria; phylum Bacillota; class Clostridia; order Peptostreptococcales; family Peptostreptococcaceae; genus Intestinibacter. Next base: position 1,182 of record NZ_JBJDXL010000317.1, on the reverse strand, counting down.
GATATAATGGATTGTATAGAAGCTAAGAGACCTAACTTCGAAGCTTTATATCAAGAAAAAGTTCTTAATAAGAGAGCTGCTGGAGAATTAGATTGCTTATACTAAGATTTAGTTATGGTAAACAATTTATAGAAAATTAAATTTATAGAATAGAGAAAGGTAGTCTATTATGAAAATAATAGGCTACCTATTAAATACACGTTAGACAGACATAAATACATAGTTTCAAAACTATATGACAGAAAAGGTGGTAATAAAGAAATGAAAGTAGCAATAACAGGAAAAGGTGGAGTAGGCAAAACAACTTTTGCCTCAATGTTATCAAGAATGTTTGCTGATGAAGGTTATAGAGTTGTTGCTGTAGATGCCGATCCAGATGCAAACTTAGCCTTAGCGCTAGGTTTTCCAAAAGAAATATATGATTCAATAGTACCAATTTCTGAAATGAAAAAGTTAGTTTCTGATAGAACAGCAACAAGTGAAGGTACATTTAATAAAATGTTTAAACTTAATCCAAAGGTTGATGATATACCAGAAAAATATTGTAAAACATATAATGGTGTAGGATTATTAACTTTAGGAACTGTTGACACAGGTGGTTCAGGTTGCGTGTGTCCAGAACACGTACTATTGAAAAGATTATGTTCTCATTTAATATTACAAAGTAAAGATGTTGTTGTTATGGACATGGAAGCTGGTATTGAGCATTTAGGTAGAGGTACTGCACAAGGTGTAGACGCTTTCATAGTGGTTGTTGAACCAGGTGAAAGAAGCCTTCAAACTTATAGAAAAGTAAAGAAACTAGGCAAAGATATTGGCGTGAAAAGGGTTTTCGTCGTTGGAAATAAAATGAGAAATGACGAAGATATTGAATTTATAAAAAGTAATCTAGAAGATGGAGAAGCTCTAGGATTTATACATTACAATCAAACTGTAATAGATTCAGATAGATCTAATAAATCTCCATATGATGTTAGTGACGATGCCAAAAACGAAATTAGAGCTATAAAAAATAGATTACTAGAAATAGAAGCAGAAAATAAAAAGAATAAATAGTTTTTATTTTTATTTAATTTAAGAATACAGTATTTAATTAACATTATTTATTAATGTTATTAAAATATATAAAAATTGTGGGAGGATGTTTGTTATGGGATTCAAATCAGATATTGAAATAGCTCA
>NZ_JBJDXL010000316.1:0-3610 GCF_051866655.1 Intestinibacter sp. | reverse complement strand
CCTATTAACAGTACAAGTCCTACAACCCCGAATACATTTTTTATCAAAATAGATGAAGACAGTAGTATATCGACCGAGTCCGATATAAAATTCCCTATAACTGGAATAAAACTTCCAACTGCAAACTTAGCGCTTTTAACTGTGAATTTATCAAAAGAGGTTACATATAAGCCCTGTATCGATACAAGTCCTAAGTAGACTGTAAATACAAGTCCTACAATAACTACATTTGCTTTTTTAAGTAGCGCTGCAAATTTTTTTAATTTTATATTTTCAGATAAGTTGTCTACTACTAAAACACAAAATCCTAAGGTTATCAGCGTGAAAATTACCTTTTTAAAAATTATATTTATTAAAGATATTCCACCTATAAATACTGGTGACATTGTGCTAGATGTTACGACTAAGCCACCTATAGCTATAAGCGACAACAAAATAGGTGCTAATATATTTACAATCCCTATTATGCTGTCGACTGTATTATATGAAATTTCTAAAACATCCTTAAAATTGATTAAAACTAGAGTTACCATAGTTATAAATATTATGTAATTTACTACCTTTGTTACATCTCCTGATGAAAAAGAATTTTCAAGACTTTTTAAAATCGAAGATAATAATGCTAGAACTATTATCATGATAATTATCTTTAGACTTGTACTTAATTGTGCTAAAATTGAATTTTTTAAGTTTTCTATATTTATTAAATCAGAGATTTTTGCATCCCCTTTTATTAGATCCTTTACGAATACTTTTAAATCTAAATCCTTAAAAATATCGTCCTCTTTTATGTACTCTTCAAGCTCATTTATATTTATTTTATTTAATTGACTGTCTATATAGTTTTCTGCCATTTCTTCGGATACCTCGTACTCTTGTGAGCTTAAATCCTCTTGATTTTGATTTGCAAAACATATGCCAGTTATGCAGATTACAAAAAATAAAGCTAATAAAATTGTTTTTAATTTATTTTTCATAATTTTTCTCCTAAGGTATAATCCCAATTATCACATCTATTATTGATAAAAGTATTGGAAAAGACATACTCATAATTATTATCTTTCCGCCAAATTCCAATTTAGAGGCTATATTATTTTCACCGCAATCCTTGCAAAGAGATACTGCAAACTCCATTATATAAGCTATTCCTATTAATTTTATAATTAGAGATATGTACATAGAAGGTATATTCGCTCTCTCTGCCAAGCTATTTATCTCCTCTACTATAAAATTCAACTTTAAAACAACTGATAGAAGTATCACTACACCTGCAGTTATAGCTACGAAATTAGCGATTTCTGGTCTATCCTTTTTTAAAACTAAACAGAGTACAGTCGATATTATGGCAATTCCAATTATTTGCATTATCTCCAAAATACCACCTCCATTTTATATATTTTAACTTGATAATATTATCTATCAATACAATCTAAACATAGTTCTAACTGTATTAAATAGTTCACTTATCTCTCCTATTACAAGGCCCAAAACAATTATAACTCCGGCTAATGTAGTAAGAGTCGCCCAGTCACTTCTATCTACCTTATTCAAAATCATATTTAAAACAGATATCAAAACACCAACACCTGCTACTTTAAATATTAAAGTTATATCCATCGTACCATCTCCTAAATTAAAATTATACCTATACATATACCACTAAATAATATCAATTTCTTGTATAGATTTCCCTTATTTTTTATATCGTCCTTGCTTTCTGTTGTTATTTTTTTTAGGTTTTCAACTGTTAAATCTATAAGTCTTTCTTGAGAAATTACTTCGCTTTTTCCTAGAGATAAAATAAGCTTTTTTAATTCTTCAATTTCATTTTTCTTCAAATATGTATCTCTATATAAAATTTCTATGCTGTCCTCTAAAATATCTTCTATTCTCTTTCCGTCTTCTTTTAAAAGCGAATCTGCAAACGTTGAAAAAAATTTTTTAAAATCATATTCCTCTTTCAAGGATATATTTCTAAAAATCTCTTCTAAAGTATACATTCCAAACGATAAATCCATTCTCATTATTTCTAAAATTCTAATTAAATCGTTTAATTGTCTATGCCTTCTCACATATCTTTTAGATATTTCCTCTCCAAATAAATAGCTACACCCTATCAACATTCCAACTAAAAATATTTTAATCTGCAAAATACCATCTCTTTTCTTGTAAATCGTAAATTTTTTCTACAGTACCTGGACCTTTTCTAGAAGATAATATTACAACCTTTTTGAATAGATCTCCTTCTAGTAGATTTTTAAGTTCTCTTCTGTTTTTTACATCCTCTATAGAATCTCCATGTACTGTTGTTATTAAACCTACACCGCCATTTAAAGCTGTATATAACGCCTTTATTTCCTTTTCATCTCCGATTTCATCTGTAACTATTACATCTGGCGACATCGACCTCAAAACCATCATTATTCCTAAATCCTTAGGGCAGGTTTCTAAAATATCTGTTCTAATTCCTACATCTAACTGAGCAACTCCGAGGTATGATCCTCCTATTTCATTTCTCTCGTCTATTAAAGCTACTTTTACGCCGTTAAACCCATAGGTCTTGTTCCCGGTACTAATATTTCTAACTATATCTCTTAAAATCGTTGTTTTACCACACTGTGGCGGTGAAATAATTATAGTGTTGTTTATCTGATTTTTATTTTTTATCACATGTGGAAGTACTTTTTTTGAACATCCTTTAATTTCCCTAGATATCCTTATATTAAGTGAAGAAATATGTTTAATATTTTTTACTTGTCCATTTTCTATTATCGCCTTGCCCACTATTCCTATCCTGTGACCTCCCCTTAGCGTTATAAAACCCTTTTTAATGTCATCTATAAAGGAATGTACAGAATACCTACATATAAGCTGAAATGTCTCTTCTATATCCTCTTTTGAAACTATATATGGATTTTTTATATTTAAATTTAAACAATTATTTATATTATCGTAAAAATAATCCTTACCATCTCCATTTATTATCATGGGTTTATTTATTCTAAGCCTTATCTCTTCAACATTTACAGAGCTGTCTTTTATATTATTTATTTTTTTTCTAAGATTAATTGAAAGTGAATTTATAATTTCATCAGAAAGTTTCATGAATACATCCTCCTTACTTGTTTATAAATATATATTTATTTAATCGAAAAATTATTACTCTTATATTCTCTTAAATCTGCATAAAAAAATCTCTCCTGTATTTAAGAGAGATTTTTGAATGAATCGTATATTCTTTTTTTATTTAAATTTTGTCCTATTACAACTACGCTTGTTTCAGATGTATTTGTAATCTTTTCTGTGTGAACTTCTCCATCTACATAATCGAACTTTAAATATCCGCCTTTAGTAGCATTTATTATGCCCTTTGCTCTGACTATCAATCCATATTTTGAAAAATTTATAAATTCACTAAGTAAATTGTATATCTGTTCTTCTGAATAAACTCTATCTACATTAAATGTATAACTAGATAAATCTAGATTATTTTCAATTGCTGTATGATTATCAGAATTTTTATGTTTTATTTTTTTATAAATAATATCATTTATATTAAATTCATCTAATCTATTATCTATTATCAGAGCTCTAGAATTTAATGATTTTA
>NZ_JBJDXL010000315.1:0-3615 GCF_051866655.1 Intestinibacter sp. | reverse complement strand
CGCTACTGTTCCTGCTGTTAATAATATGGCTGCTGATTCACCGATTACACGACCTATTGATAAGATCACTCCTGAAAGTATTCCAGGTATTGCACTTGGTAGGATTACCTTGTAAAGTGTTTGGAACTTAGTAGCTCCAAGTCCTAGAGATGCTTCTCTGTAAGTTTGTGGTACAGTTTTTAAAGCCTCCTCTGTAGAACGTATTATTGTTGGAAGTATTATAATCGCTACTGTTAAACCACCTGATAATATTGAATATTGGAATTTTAATGCTACTACAAAGAATATTCCTCCAAATAAACCGTATACTATTGATGGTATACCTGCTAGACATTCTGTAGCAAATCTTATAACTTTTACTATTTTTCCTTGCTTAGCGTATTCTTGTAGATAAACTGCAGCAAGTATACCTATTGGTGTAGCTACTAATATTGATACTAAAACCATATACACTGTTGTAATTATCATTGGAAGTATTCCGCCATCTCCACTTGCTGAATAATCGCTAAATAAGAAGTTTAAATTGATTTTTCCCATTCCTTTTATAAATATAAATCCAACTATCACTACTAGTATTCCCACTGTTATAATCGCTGATAAATATACTAGGGAAACTAATAAATTATCTTTATTTTTTCTCGCCTTTAAATTATTTTCCATCTTACTCTACTCCTTTAGAAGTTAATTTAGTTAATACTAAATTTATAATTATTATGAATATGAAAAGTACAACCCCTGTTGCAAATAGCATGTTTTGATGTGTCCCTGCTGCGTATCCCATTTCTAGAGCTATATTTGTTGTAAGTGGTCTTACACTATCTAGAATTGATGTTGGAAATGCTGTTGAGTTACCTGCTACTAGTATTACCGCCATTGTTTCTCCCAATGCTCTACCTATACCTAGGATTACACCTGCTAGTATTCCTGATTTTGCTGCTGGTACTGTTACCTTGAATATTGTTTCTATTTTTGATGCGCCTAGTGCTAGAGAGCCTTCTTTGTACGCTTTAGGTACTGCTCTTATTGATGTTTCTGATAGTGAAATTATTGTTGGAAGCATCATTATCGCTAATACGAAAATCACTGCTAATAAGCTTTGTCCTTTAGGAAGATTTAATACAGTTTGTATTGCTGGTACAATAACCGCTAATCCGAATATACCGTAAAGAACTGATGGTATACCTGCTAGAAGTTCTACTGCTGTTGAAATTATTTTTGCATATCTTTTAGGACAAATTTCTGCTATAAATATTGCTGCAAGTATTCCAACTGGAACACCTATTATCAAAGCTCCTATTGTAGCTACTATAGAAGTTACTATCATAGAACCGATGCCGAATTTTTGAGACCCTGGCAACCATTCAGTTCCAAATATAAAATCTATAAATGAATATCCTTCTGTTATGAAAGGCATTAAACCTTTATAAAATACAAACCCTATTATAAGTAATAAACTTACTACCGCTACTAAAGCACTTACCATAAATATTTTCTCTGTAACAGCTTCTACTAAATACTTACCTCTATTTTTATTAGATGAGTTGCTTTCATTTACATTGATTGATTCCATTTTTTCCAATCTAAACTCCTCCTTTTTAAAACGGAGTGCTACAAAATGGCATTTAGTATCTTTTGCAACACTCCAAAACTATCTTCAATATTTATTTGACTTTTTATTTTATTTAATATCTATTTTTCATTTACGCTCATGAAGCCTTCTTCTTCTATTGTTTTTTGACCATCATCACTTAATATGTAGTCTATGAAAGCTTTAGCATCGTCAGTTGCTTCACCTTTAGTTACTAATAAGAATGGTCTTGATATTGGATAGCTATCGTTATAAACATTTTCTTCAGTTGGTTCTACACCACCTATTTTTACTGAGTTTATAGAGTCATCTAAGTATCCAAATGATATGTAGCCTATTGCATTTTCATTTCCTTGAACAGTTGTTTTTATGTTTCCTGAACCGTCAGATATTTGAGCATCTCCAGTTAATTCTTCTGATTCAAATCCTACTATTTCTTGGAATCCATCTCTTGTTCCTGAGCCATCTTCTCTAGATACAACAACTATTTGTGCATCTTTTCCTCCAACTTCTTTCCAGTTAGTTATTTTTCCTGTGTAGATATCTTTTATTTGATCCATTGTTAAGTCTTTTACATCATTTGCTGTATTTGTGATTACTGCTATACCGTCTATAGCTATTTGGTATTCTTCTAATCCTTCAGATTTTTCTTCATCCTTTAAATCTCTTGAAGACATTCCTATTTGTGAAGTTCCATCGATTGTATTTGTTATACCTGCTGATGAACCTACTTGTTGAACTTCGATTGTAACACCTTCATTTGCTTTTTGGTAATCTTCTGCTAAAACTTCCATTGTTGGTCCTACTGAAGTTGAACCTGATACAGTGATTTTACTTGCGTCTGAAGCTCCACTTCCTCCGCCGTTACTACAACCTACTAATGATCCTACTAATAAAGTACCTGCTAAGATTGATATTAATTTCTTTTTGTTAAACATTTTTCTCCTCCATTATTTTATAAAAATTTTATTTTTTTCTTTTTTAGTACCCTTTGTTTTTCTTATTTCCTTTTACACTTTATATAATACAGGTAACGTCTTAAGTCTTTATTAATGCTAGGTTATTATAAGGTTAAGTATGTTAAGTTAATGTTAATACATAAAAAAAAGATCATTGATTATATTTTCAATGACCCTAAAAAACTATAAGTACCCTTTTTAGCTATTAATTATTCGGCGTCTACTAAACCTATATCAAAAGTTATGCTTCCTGTATAAGTTCCAACCTTTGATGAAGGAAGTTTAACTGGTAAAACTTTATTGTTAACTTCACCATCTTCAGTAAATGCTGCAACTTCTACTCCATTTGCTTGATCCTTTGTTCCAGTTGTTTCTATAACTGTTCCATCTTCTTTTACTATTTGATATCTCATAACTGTGTTTGTTTCTTTGTTTGTTAAAACCATTTGATTTCTGAAATAATCTGTTCCAGCTATAGATACAGATACTTTTTGTCCATCTAAATAATTAACATTAGAAGCTTTGATTGTCATGTCTGAACCATCTTTAGCTATAGTTATTTTAGCTGGTATTTCAACTGTGTAAGTTGGATCGTTTTTTAGAACGTATTCTAGTTCTGTTGATTGAGATTCTGCATTTGCTGTTACCATCATTGTTGAGCAAATTGCTAAAGTTGATAATAATAATGCTGTTTTCTTTCTTTTCATGATATTCCTCCAAATTAATTATTTATATTTAAATACTTGCGTATTTATTTACATAAACTATACTACTTCCATAGTAGCTCTCACATTTGCACCTGCGTATTGTGTTTCCTTATCCAAGGAATACGGTGTAATTTTTATTACTGCATCATAAGTACCTTTTTTAAGTCCTTTTTCTAATTCTACATTTTCTATAGCATATCCAGCCTGAACAAAATCCGATGTGTATAAGCTTTCTCCATCTACTAATAACTCAAATTTAAAATAGCATTGATTGCCTTCAGGATTGCCCAATGTTATTTGAACATCTTTAGTATCTGCTGGTACTGTTATAGTGCTATAGCCTGGTATTTTTATACTCTCT
>NZ_JBJDXL010000314.1:0-3616 GCF_051866655.1 Intestinibacter sp. | reverse complement strand
GAGAGAAATCTTGGAAATATCTATTATTTGATAATACTGGATTAACAAGATCCTTTAAAGATACAGGATTCGCATACATAAAATCGTAGGAAGAATGACCTATTCAGAAATATTAGAAATTGCAAAGCAAGGAAAGACTGCTATGTTACCTAATTTCATAGGATACTTTAAGTGGGATTTTGGTAACAAAACTCTAGTATTTACAAATGGAGATTATAAATGTTTGGCAGAAGAGCTAGATATTAAAAATAGATAGGACTTCTATTACATAATATAAAAAAAAGCCCCTTGGAAGTATAGGACTTATCCTACACGACCAAGGGGCTTTTGTTATGTTTTTAAAATAAATTTAGTATTCTCTGGGTAGAAGTATACATCGACACTAAGACCATCAATACTTAAATTAATGTACTTGTCTGAGTATAAGAAAGAAGCAGTTCCAAACATTTCTCGTAGTGCTCCTACAGCCATCAGATAATTAAGCTGAAACGGAATAATATATTCTGTTAGCTCTTTTCTCAACAGACACGAAACTATATTCCCTACTCCAATTTTTAGGGAATTAACTCCGTCACTTATATCACTCTTTGCGTATTTTATCATTCAATAACTTTATTTTGTCATTTATATAAAATATAGCTTTTTGTAGATCTTCTATCTCTTTAGCAGTATTATCATATCCTTCTTCTGACTTATGGCCTGCCCTTAGAATATACTTTATGGCATTTCCAAGATCAAAATCCATATGTCTAGTTATATCTATTACCTCTATTCCACATATGTCTTTAAGCCATGTATAGTGAGATGGATGATTTACTCTATCTTCTATATTACTCATCAGTATTAGAAGGTTTTAGAATTCTATTCCACTCATCTGGTCCAAACAGCTTAATATAAGGTTCCTTTATCCTACTTAAATCTTCAGCTGTTAAATCGGACTTAATAGTATATCTTCTTAAGGTGAAGTCATAGCCACATATTAGATCCCCTAGAGAATTTCCCATATTATCATATATGTCAAATCCAGACACTCCGAACTTTTCAAAGACTTTCATATCTTCCTCAGATATATCTACAGCTTCATCTATAAATTTTTTAAGCTTCTTTGGATTAAAATAGAAAAACTCATTAGTTCCCCAATACATTTCTATTCCCCTCTCAGGAAATAACCCGAGTTCCTCACACAAACTTAATAACTCTTTTAGAGCTTCCAGTTTTTCCTCACTAGCTATACTAAGGAAAAATATAAATCCCTCATCTGCCCAATTTACATTACCTATATACGCTTTCATACTATAGATTCTTTAACAATTTTTGAAATTAATTTACCATCTGCCTGCGGGAATTTGGATTTTAAATACTTAATAGCATTTCCCATTTCCTTCTTTGGAATTTGTATTCCTCTCACGATTTTGCCACTTTCACACAAATATTCATCAACAAATTGAGAAAAATATTCCTTATCATTTCCTATGAAGAAACATATCTCCTGCTCTCCTATAGGCTCTGGGAGCAACTTTTTTAGTATCTCTAGTTCATCTCTATACTCCGATACCAAGTCATCTCTATGAGCCTCAGAAAAGCTTAAAATACTGTCTTCCAATTTCTTACACATTTTTGAGATAAGTTGTATCTCAGCTGCTTCATCGTAAGGCTTTGCATTCTTAGCAGTCTTAAAAGCTTGAATTTCAGCCTTTAAATTCTTGTAAGCACGAAGTTCAATCTGATTTCTGGACTTCATGTTTACTTTTATCAGTTCGTCTATATTAATCATGATATTTCTACTTCCTGTTCTGAATTATTTTCGTCTATATAAGCAACTTGATCATTCTTCAATATTTTAAAAAGTTCCTTCATTCCAGTAGTAGCTACCTCCTTAATTACCTTAATATCCGGATAATATGGAGTATAAGCAGGATTTGGGTCTATATAGTAAATTGGGTTGCCGTATGGAACATACATTACAAGATTTGCTGCAGGATATACATTGAAGCTTGTTCCTACTACTACACAAATATCTGCCTCTTTTAATATTTCGGAGGCTTTTATAATATTAGGAACTGGTTCTCCAAACAAGACTATATGTGGACGTACAAGATGTCCTTCAATTCTTGTCTCTGGAGATATATCTTCAACGTAGTCAAACAATAAATCCTCATTATCCGTAGCTCTTACTTTAGTTAGATTACCATGAAGATGAAGTACATTACTAGAGCCTGCTTGCTCATGTAATGTATCTATATTTTGGGTAATAACTACTACTTCGTAGTTCTTCTCTAATTCAGCTATAATTTTATGAGCTTCATTAGGAACACAGTCCTTATATTTATTCTTTAGCTCATTTATAAATTTATAGACTAAGCCTGGATTTTTGACTATAGCTGAATGGGTTGCCACTTCTTGTACGTTACAATTCTCCCATAGGCCGTCTCCTGCATCCCTAAACGTAGGAATATCACTTTCTTTGCTTATTCCAGCTCCAGTCAAAAACACAATTTTCTTCATTCTATTTCTAAATAGAGGGGTTCATAGACTATATTATATCTTTCATCTTTCATACTGACATTATAATGAGCAGTATTATTAATCATGATTTTCTCATGAGAACAGCTATGTAAGTGTCCGTTGAATTGAAATCTAGGCTGCTTAGCTAGGATAGCTTCCATTAGTGGCTCGCTACCAATATGACTTCCATCAGCCCAGTAACAGTCTTCCTGAAGTAAAATATCTCCAAATCCATAAGGCTGATCATGAGTTATCAAAATATCAATACTCTCGGGAATTTCACTAAAAACTTGTCTTAGAGTATCATCTGGATACATATAAGCCCAGTTCCCAAATACCTTACAGTATGGAGTCCCAAAGATTCTGTAGTCCTTTCCATCATGAGTATAAGTATACTCTTTATGACATAGATACGTTACTTTATCAGAACTAGGAAATAGTTTCTCATAGACAATCTGATGTCCTGGGAATCGTAATTCATGATTTCCTGCGATGAACAAGACCTTCTCGCACGGCAGATTTTCTGCCCAGGTTTTAAATTTGTCCTTGTACCATTTCTTAGTTCCGTTAGTACTCGCTTGTACGTTAAGAGGAACTGTATCCCCACATATTAGAACGAGGTCACAAGATTTAATCTCTGGAAGATCTCCATGTAGATCACTAATTGCGCATACCTTTATCATATTTCAAGTGTGTATCTAGTTATATAATCACCACATTCCTCGCATTGTCCTAGGTCCTCAAACTCTCCTTGTGACATAACTAGGTCCCTCCATATATCCTGTAAGATTGCTAAATCAGACTCTCTATCTAGCAACTTACGGATAACTTCTTTAAGGGCCTCTCCACTCATATCGACAGTTTCCTTTCCGTCAACTGTTAGTGATGTACATATACATCCATCAGTATATTCTAACTTCATAGTTTATAATTATTTATGTTTCTTCCCATCCGTTCTGGTCACATACCCACAGAGCATGGTATAGGCAACCGTACTCAACTGATAAACATCTCATGTAAATATCTTTCTTATTTGGAATTTTCTCATAAAGCTCATTCATTTCTGCTTCTGGAAAAGTCCATTTAGATTCGAAGTAGCAATCAATGCTGT
>NZ_JBJDXL010000313.1:0-3617 GCF_051866655.1 Intestinibacter sp. | reverse complement strand
TTAGATACAAAAAATCAACCTACTAATATTTCAGTAGTTAGTGTTGGATCTGTTAATGCATCTATAGTTCACCCTAGAGAAGTATTTAAGACAGCTATACTTTCAAATAGTAGCAAGATAATGTTGGCTCATAATCACCCAAGCCAAATATTAAAACCAAGTGCAGAAGATAAATTAATAACAAAGAGAATCCAAGATGCTGGTGAGATTTTAGGGATAGAGCTTTTAGACCATCTAATTTTGGGAGATAATAAGTATTTTTCATTCAAGGAAAACTGCATATTATAGGTGTAATATAAGTTTATAAATTAATATATAAACAAATGGTATTAAGTAATATCAAGGGATAGACGAGTTTCTATCCCTTTTTAATTTACAAAATTAATTCAAAAAAATATTTAATAATCGGAGGAAATAATAATGTTGGATACTAAAAAAATAATAGAAAAAATGAAAGCTTATGAAATTGAATGTGTTGAAAATAGATACGAAAACCTAGCAGAGGAAAGAGTTACAGAAATATTTGATATGGCTGAAAATAAAGAGGAAGTACAATTCTTACAAGACAATATGGATATATTATCTGACCTAATCTTTGGTGGGGTTTACATGGATAGAGATATTTTGAAAACTCATGTATTTGTAAATAGCTCTTTAGATTTTAGATACAATCTAACTGTAGAAGAATCAAGCGAATTAGCTGAAAGCATCTTAAATAATGGTGTAGGCTTATGTCAAAGTCATATATTCTACACAGATAAAGAAAAACTAGAAGAGGTTGCAAAGAGAGTTTTAAATGATAGATTAGATGATCCTGAATATGTAAAGAAATACTTTAGCAAGGAAGAGCTAATAGACCTGTGGGTACAAAATAGAAGTAAAGAAGATGTAATAGACCAATTAATATTTACGCATGATGTAGAGAGCTTACTAGAACTAATACCAGCAGTAGCTTTTACTACAAGCGAAGGTGTCAAAGTTTACTATTCTTATATTGACCATAGATTCTATGGAGGACTTTAATATTATGGATAAAAAACCAATTAAATTCCTTCCAAAGGATATAAGTAAGTTTCCAATAGTCAGAATTATAGGCAAGAACAGACTTTGGCTGTATCAGGTTAAATTAGATGATGGCAGAATAATTACATATTCAAAACCTATAAGAGGTAAAACATTAAAGAATACTAAATTATAATAAATTCAGTATTCTTTATAGTGAATTGTATGATTTATTTTGAATTATTTGTAAAATATTAAGGGATATGTATAAAATTACATATCTCTTAATGTTCCTAAGGTTTAAGTTGTCCATATTGCTATATCATAGTAATTTTCTGTTAAACTATCGAACCCTATTTGACTTAATTTTGCAAAAGTATAAGCATCAAAATTTTCATCATCTGCAATATAAGTTATTCTAGCTTCAATATAATTATTTTCATTTATAAAATATTTTACTAAATAATCCTTGTTATTAAGGTTATTTAATGTTTCGAGTAGGAATTCTTTATCATTAAAGTCAGATACTACTCTATCAAGAATAAAACAAATTACATTGTATGGGTTATTTTCTGCAATTAGCATAGTAATAAGACATCTTTCATTTTCTTGAGTTATATTTTGCATTGTTCTTAAAACCATCGATTCTGAATCATCTTTTACAATATCAAAGACATTTAAAAGATCCATTTTTTTTAATTCGCTTTTTAATTGTAATTTTTTTCTAATAAAGCTCATTTTTTATATCCACTCCTGTAAAAATATCTTCATATTTTTATTAATTTCTACATAAAGCAATATATTTCCTCTAAAATAACAATATATTTTATTTTTTATTGAAATAATAATATATCTCAAAATTACATCAACTTATATTTTTACACGAACCATATAGTAGAAACTATATAAGAGGTGATAATATGAACAATAGAATTTACGGATATATTTATCTTAAAAATCAAAACGAAGTCCCTTATGAGGATATAAATATGTTTATGGCTTGTAATATAGACCAAAGGGATATTTATATTGATATTGGAAATAGAAGTCATTTAAAGGCTCTTAGAGACTTGATTTTAAAGCAAGGAGATACTCTAGTTATAAGAAATATAGAAGCCTTAGGAAGCAATAAAAAATTTATATTAGATACAATAAAATCACTATATCTAAAAGGAATAATGGTATATTTCATTGAAAATCAGGAGCTAAATTCAAGTAAATACATAGACGATCAAATGGAATTAATTGAGCAGCTCTTAATATCTAAGGAAAATGCTAGAAAAAGACAAGGAACTATAAATGGTATAAGTCAGATGCCAGTCAATGAATATGGAGTAAGGGTATCACCTAGAACAGATAAAGAAATTGGCAGACCAGCTATTAAGATGCCTGATAATTTTATAGAGGTCTATACCAAGTGGAGAAATAATTTAATATCTACTAATACAGCTATTAAGGAGCTTGGATTAAAGAAAGGTACATTTTACAATATGGTAAAAGAATACGAGAGTAAATAAATATATAACTTAAATGGCAGAATACTTAGTTGTATTCTGCTTATTTGTTTTTTATAAAGATAATGCTTAATATTTAGTATTTTTATATTCAAAAATATTGTAAAAACTCAATAAATAATACATTTTTAAAAAAAATCATATAACATATAATTAATATATATGAATGAAATATATAGGGCGAAGCCCTTATATTTCACTTTTTTTTGAAGAAATCTCGGTGTGGTTTGCTTCGTTTCACTTCGCTCACCAACCTCGATTTCTTCAAAAAAAAGTTTGGGTTCCGACTTGAAATAAAACTTAAAATAAAGGATTGAAGCTTTTATTACTGCATAAATTAAAGAATCAATGGAGTAAAATCCATTGATCTTTTCTACTGCTTTATACTTATTAAGTATAAATATAATTATTTATCGCTATAATGGTATCTACAAGCTAAGATATAAATATTTTTATCGTCTATTTTATATACAAGTCTATTTTTATCGTCTATTCTTCTACTCCAATAACCTGAAAGATTGCCTTTTAAAGGTTCAGGTTTTCCTATACCTTCATTACCATTCCTTGAAATGTCCTCAATAAGAGTATTTATTCTTTTTAATGTTTTTTTATCTTGAGTTTGCCAATAAATATAGTCTTCCCAGCCATTTTTAGTAAATACCTTATTCATCAATATCTACCTCAATTAGATCTTTTGTAAAAAACTCTCCATTTTCAAGTTGTGCTTTAGATTCCATAAGCCAGTCGTAGTTCTCTTTATTACCCATAAGATGAATATTTTCGATTAAATTATTGTAGGATTCTTCTGATAGTATAACTACATTTTTATTGTCTTTTCTAGTAACAACCATAGTTTCGTATTCATCTGTGATTTTATCAAAACAACTTTTCATGTTTTTTCTTAGAGTTGTATAATTTACAGCTAACATAGAGATACCTCCTTTTTAAGTACAGATTATTGTACTTTTATTATAACGTACAGTAATCTGTACGGTCAATATTATTATATGGAAATGTGGCTATATAATGTATTTACATGAGAAATTTATAAATATAAGCATTGGTTTATACAATGGTACAAAAGTTTTAACCAGTATATAT
>NZ_JBJDXL010000312.1:0-3628 GCF_051866655.1 Intestinibacter sp. | reverse complement strand
AAAGCCTATAATAAGAATTGCTACAGATGAGGATAAAGCAATTTACAGAGAAAATAAGGAAAGAGCAAAGGAAACATTTGAAATTTGCCAACAAAAGATAAAAGAACATGATTTAACTATGTTTTTAATTGATTGTGAATATACATTTGATAGAAATAAACTTATATTCTATTTTACAGCAGAAGGAAGAATAGACTTCAGAGAATTAGTAAAGGATTTGGCTGCAATATTTAAAACAAGAATAGAGCTTAGACAAATCGGTGTAAGAGATGAAGCTAAATCAATAGGAGGACTTGGAACTTGTGGAAGACCATTATGCTGTTCTTCTTGGCTTGGAGATTTCCAACCAGTATCAATCAAGATGGCTAAGGACCAAAGTCTATCTCTAAACCCTACAAAGATATCAGGAATATGTGGTCGTTTATTCTGTTGT
Source organism: Intestinibacter sp. (assembly GCF_051866655.1). Lineage (GTDB taxonomy): Bacteria > Bacillota > Clostridia > Peptostreptococcales > Peptostreptococcaceae > Intestinibacter. Next base: position 3,195 of record NZ_JBJDXL010000312.1, on the reverse strand, counting down.
TTAAAATACGAACACGATGTATATGTAGAAGCAATAGATAAAATGCCTGTCGTAGGAAGTATAGTTAAAGTAGACAATCAAAAGGGTAAGGTAATAGAAATAAACCCATTATTAGAACAAGTTAGAATTGAATTTAATGATAAAACAATAAAAACTTGTTTAAAGGAAGAAGTAAAGGTCCTTCATGTACCTAAAAAATGTGAAAATGGATGCTGCAATGGTAAGTGTAAGAACGACGATATAGATTCAGAAACAATGAAGGAACTAAAAAAATTAGAAGATTAATAAAAGGAGAGTTTATGGAGGTATCTTTAAAAGAAACAGAAAGAATAGATGATTTACAGCTAAAGGGCTTGAAATTAATACAAGATAAAACAGGATTTTGTTTTGGAATAGATGCAGTTTTATTAGCTAATTTTGCAAAGGTAAAAAAGAACGCAAAGGTAGTTGATTTAGGGACAGGAACAGGAATAATACCTATTTTGATAGCAGGAAAAAGTCAAGCTAGTAAAATTGTAGGTGTAGAAATACAAGAAGAAGTATATGAAATGGCAACAAGATCTGTAAAATTAAATGACTTAGAGGATAGAGTTGAAATAATAAATGCAGATATAAAAACTATAGATAAAGAATTAGAGGTACATGGATACCATGTAGCTACATCAAATCCACCGTATATGCATATTGATGGAATCAAAAATCCAAATGACAAAAAGGCGATATCAAGACACGAAATAATGTGCAACCTAGAGGATGTAATAAGAGCTGCATCAAGACTTGTGATGCCTAGAGGAAAGTTCTTTATGATACACAGACCTACTAGATTAGTAGATATCATAGAATTAGGAAGAAAATATAGATTAGAACCAAAGGTAATTCAATTCGTACATCCTAGAGTAGGAAAAGCTCCTAACTTAATGTTAGTTGAATTCAGCAAGGATGGAAGACCAGAGCTTAAAATTTTAGATCCTCTGTATGTATATGGGGATGATGGAAATTACACAGAAGAAATAAGAAAAATATATGCCAATGAAGATATAGGAGAATAATATGAGTGGAAAATTATATATATGTCCAACGCCTATAGGTAACTTGGAGGATATAACATATAGAACCTTAAGAGTATTAAATGAAGTTGATTTAATAGCGGCAGAGGACACTAGACATAGTATAAAGCTTTTAAATCACTTTGAGATATCAAAGCCTTTAACGAGTTATTTTGAACATAATAAGGATACTAAGGGAGATTATTTAATAAATAAATTACTAGAGGGAGAAAATATAGCCCTAATAAGCGATGCAGGTATGCCTGGAATATCAGACCCTGGTGAGGATTTAATAAAGCAAGCTATAGAACACAATATAGAAATAGACGTATTACCTGGAGCCACAGCTTTTGCAGTTGCATTAGTTGGTTCGGGGTTAGATACACATAAATTTGTATTTGAAGGGTTTTTAGATAGAGATAAAAAAATCCGCAGAAAAAGACTAGAAGAATTAAAAGAAGAAGACAGAACGATGATTTTTTACGAATCACCACATAGATTAAAGGACACACTAAAGGATATGCTAAAAATCCTAGGCAATAGGAAAATAGCAGTGAACAGAGAGCTAACTAAAAAATACCAAGAGGTAATAAGAGAGGATATCGAAACAGTCCTAAAAATCTATGAAGAAAAAGAAATAAAAGGTGAATTTGTATTAATAGTAGGCGGATTTGAAGGAGAAAAACAATCAAAAAACAACTACGATAGCTTAACTGAAAGAGAATATGTAATACAACTAATCAACAATGGTCTAAGCAAAAAAGACGCTATAAAGACCGTATGTAAGGATAGAAAATTAAAAAAGGATGTTGTGTATAAGCAAGTATTAGATTTATAGCAAGATAAATATTTATTTAAATTTATAAACAGGGGTGATTAGATGGATGATATAGGAAAGCAATTATTAGAATGTCTAAAATATAAAGATACCTCTAGTGAAATAGAAAAACTAGATAAAAAAGGTTTATTAGAAGAAATAGTACCTAATATCAAGTATATGAAGGAGGTTGGAAAATGTAGATATCATATAGTCAACTCTTTTCAACATTCTGTATATACTCTAGCATATTTTGAAAGCATATTAAAAACAGATGAATTTTTACCAAAGCATTTAGAAAAATATGTATGGGAGTATCTGAATTCAACTGATGAATCTGGATTTCCAATATTACAAATATTGAAATTAGGTATTTTTCTACATGATATAGGAAAACCATCTGCGAAAAGTGTAGATTCTAAGGGGATAACTCATTTCAAAGGTCACGATGTGGCAGGTGGAGAAATTGTACTTAAATTAGGTAGAGATTTAGGGTTAAGTGAAGTTACTACTGAAAAGCTTTTTAGATATGTAAGATACCATATGTTTTTATTATCTATATACAAGAGCAATAATATCGGCAGAGAATCATTATGGAACGAATTTGATAAATTAGGAGATGACGTAATCGGAATAATATTGCTTGGGTATTGTGATTTAGTCGCAACTAGAAATTTATTAAATCCACTTGAAGATAGCGGGATTATAAAAACATATATGGAATTTATTTTAACTATTTATTTTCACAAATATAAAACTGATAGAGAAATATAGCATAAAAAATAGTCTGTTAATCGCAACAGACTATTTTTATATTCTAAATAATTTTTAATTATAGTATCGATTTAGCTTGAATAGGTGTAGATAAAATAACAGAGGTCTTAGTTGTACCTATTGATTTTATGCTATCAATAACATTTTCAAGCTCATACATATCCTTTACTATAACTTTTAATAATGAACAATCATCTCCAGTAATATGGTGACATTCAACTATGCGAGGATCCTTTCTAGCAGTTTCTAAGAAAAGCTCATATTTTTCACTTGGCAAAGAAATATGTATAAAGGCCTTTATAACTCTGCCTAAAGCGTCTGGATTTACTATAGCTTTATATCCTTCTATTACACCAGATTCTTCTAGTCTCTTCACTCTTTCAGAAACAGCAGGAGAAGTTAATCCTACTATCTTTCCTAAGTCTTTCATGGAAATTCTACCATCTTTTTGCAATATTTCTATAATCCTGTAATCAGTAACGTCCATTAATTGACCCCCCTTTTATCTAAAAAATTATTTTAATTAAAACACTTTTTTTGATTCTAATAAATCATTTT
>NZ_JBJDXL010000311.1:0-3643 GCF_051866655.1 Intestinibacter sp. | reverse complement strand
TGATTTTTCTAAAGGCTGTTATGATGTAGTAAAATGGCTACAAGGCGATGATACTAGACTAAATAGTTTCGGATATGACTTTAAGACTGGAAATTGGAATTAGAAAGAAATCATTGACCGTTATGGAATGAGTTTTGTTGGCGGTTTATTTGGTGGAGGTATTGCTAATTTAGCTACTAATTATAATGTAATCAATAATATAAATGGTATGACCTCTCAGTAGGCTATTTAGGAATTAGTATATATGGCTAGAAATAAAAAGCTAGACGAATTTAGAAAATATATACAAAAAACTTAGATAGGAGACAAAAATAAATCCACTGAAGTGTCCGATATTGGAGGAAGTCTAGTATTTGGAGAAGGAACAAAGAATAATAACTAGGATTTAATAGCAAAATAGGCTATATTTAAGTAGTTAGACTTAATACAATCTATATTAGATGCTAATGGAGCCTCTTTACCTGATGATTCTTTCTTATCTACAGTTCTTCCAGATTTAAGATATGCTGCTTTATATAAATCTACTACAGCAGGACGATTCTTGTAGGAGTTTAATAGTTTAAATGCTGAATTAGTAGATAATATAAATCAAATTAACACTATAGTAAATACTGCTAAAGATACTAATAATTCTGGAGCTGTAGAAGATTTCGAATCTCGGAAGAATAAGTTATCTAATGAGGATTAGCAGAAAGTAAAGGATCTAGAGAAAAGACAAAAGGAAATCCAAAATAAAATCAAGGATTTACTAGAAGGAAAGAGAACTTCCGAGTTTGTTTCTGATGCTCTATTTGAAATGACTCCTATGCTTAGTGATATATTTAAAGTACCTAACTTTATTATGTATGCTGAGCAATAGACTGGAAAGAAAATTTCTGATTTGAATGACTCTGAGAAAGAGCGATTGTATAAGGAATACACTAATTGGAAAACCACAGATGGACGTGATTAGATTCATATTCTTTCCGATATATACAAATCAATAGCACAACAATCTAGTAAAGTAATCTAGGAATAGATAGAAAATTATCATAAGGTAGCTCCTGAAATAGAATCTCTAAATAGAATAATAAATATAGCTCATACTCCTACTAGTAGTGATGTATCTGAGCTTTAGGAAACATTAAATTATTATCTTGGAACTCGTAATAATATTGGATTTATAGGAACTGTTGTAGATGAAGATCTTACAATGGAAACTATAACTGAGAATTTACCGGAAATAATAAACAGAATACTGGAACCTGGATTTATTAATAGAGAAACTAAGGAACATCTATTATCCATAGTAAATAAAGCACTAGACTGGACTAATTAGAAGTATAGTGAAGCTGAAGCTATGGAAGATTTTGATACTTCAGATAAAATATTACCTATTAATTAGGCTTTGAGAGCTGCTAAAGAAAATATAGAGAAAACTAATGAAAGTCCATTAGAGGAAAACCTAAACTAGTTTGCAATATCTCTAGGTCGAGATGGTATAAGTCTAACAGAATTAATTGATAAAGTTAATAGTATCTTTAGAGATAATTCAGAGGATATATCTACTTTTAATATAGAGGAAGATACATATAAAGAGCTTAATAATACTATTTAGCTTTTAGAAATGTATAAAGCTTCTATTCTGGGAGCAAGAACAGATAGTGTTGGACTTAATGATTATTATGGATACAATGCAACGTTAAATGAAGTATCTTCCAAGTTCGGAGAAAGTCTAAACTTAGCAGAAATAGATAGCGAAACAGCTGATTTATTTGTTTCTGACATCGATGTTAATCTTAATAAGCTCAAATTCCTAAAACAACTATACAATTTAAATAAGAATCAAAAATTAACTAGATAGAATAGAGTAGCAACTAAAAGAGATACTCTAATATATAAAGGATTAAAGAACTTAATAAACAATCCTGGAGATCTTAGTAATTGGAATGGTTTCAATAGTCTTAAAGAAGTTATTGAAGGAAGTACTCTACACTAGGAAATATTAGACAATTGGAAAGTATTAAATAAGTAGCAGTTAGAAGAATTTGCTAAAGAATAGTTAAATATAGAAGATAATATATATGAATTCTTTTAGAATAATAAGGATAAGTTATCTAATATAACCGAACTTAAGAAATTTATAAATCCTAATATATTCTCTTTATATAATGCTAACGAAGGAATATTAAATGAGGATTTAGATAGCTTAAGTGATAATACTTTACTATGGTGGTTAGCAAGTAGAACTGCTATCAAGGCTTCAAGTTTCTATAAAGAATTTGCTGATATTATAGACCCAACTGCCGAAAATCCAATAGCTCCTATTGCTACCTAGGAAGCTGCAGTGTATAATGCTTATGCCTCAATTCTTAATGGAGATATATTTGCTAATTTCCTATAGGCTTATAAGTAGTCTATATTAGAGGATTGGAAAACTCTTTCATTAGATAGGCAAAAAGAAATACTAAGAGATTTAGGAAAGGGAGAATCCTTAGTTAAGGAAGATGCTAGCACCTTCTTACCAATTCCGAGATATTCTAATATAACTCTTATAGATGGAATTCCTGGAAGTGGTAAGACAACTGGAGTTAGTCTAATGCTAAAACAACTATTAGCCAAATATCATCCAGAATTACTTACTAATGTAATATTTGCTCATGGTACTAATGAAGATAGTGCTAAGAAATGGGCAGAAAATCTCGGAATTAAGGATGCTAAGTCCTTTGATAGAGAGAAATTAATGAAGTATATAGATCCTAATTGGGCAGAATATCCATTTGATGATACTCTTGGATTATATACTGCTAGTGAGAAGGATTATACCTTTACTCCCGGAGAAGGAGTTAGGTCTAAAAGACCGACTATGCAGACATCCATGCCTCCTTCGTTAATATTCTTGGATGAGGTTTCTCATTTTAATGCCTACGATTTAGATCAAATAAATGACTTTGCATAGAAGCATGGAACTACTGTTATAGCTTCAGGAGATTATGATTAGGCTGGAATGTAGGTATTTCATAAACTTCCAAATGGTACTAACTATATAGGTGATTCTGAAAGAAACGATTTCATTAGGATTCCAAAGCTAGGAGTATCTATGAGAACTGATAACAGTATAAAATCAGTAAATTTATAGAAAGCATAGCTGTTCTTGCATGACTAGAAAAGCCCATTATAGTTAGAATATTACGAGGATGAAAGAGGATTATTTGGTGATAAGGTAATAACTGTAGATAATGAAGCTCAAATTGTTGATGATGATAATTTTCAGCAGAGGAAGAAAGCTATCCTAAACGAACTAAAGATAGAAGTAGATAAGCTTATTAAAACTTTAGAAGAGGGATAGAAAATAGGATATATTTTTAATAGTAAGAAATCTCCTATTTACGAAATGCTTTCATAGGATGAGTACAAAGATTATATTGACTTCAAGTTCGGAAACACTGCATAGGGTTAGGAAGGTAGATATTATATAATTGATGTTGATCCATATCGTAACAAAAATTATAGAACTACTGAGTATCTAAAAGATTTATACACCGGTATAAGTAGAGCAGAACAAGGTAGTATATTAATAGGTTATCATTCCAATAGGGATTACATTATACATTCTAAATAGGTATTTAATAAAGTTGATGAGCCTTTAGGAAAGTAGATGATT
>NZ_JBJDXL010000310.1:0-3648 GCF_051866655.1 Intestinibacter sp. | reverse complement strand
ATTTTCCTTTAGCTGAACAAACTACGTCTGTATTATCTAAAATGTTTGGATTTGATGTGTTTAATTCAGAAGCAGATAATAAAGCCTTTGAATATGCAAAAAAGAATAATATTATTAAAAAGGCAAATGGAACTTATAGCTTTACTAGACAATTAAATGATAAACGAGAAGTAATAGTTACTTCTACTTTAGAAGAAGCTGAAGAAAAATTAAAAGAAACTATTATATTGCAAAGATTAGAAAGACTTGATAAAATAAAAGATATTTCTAATAAATTTAAAGAATTAAAAAAACATGACGGTTCTATGATTAAATTTACTAATAGAACCGATTTAAACAACTGGCTAAATTTACAATTTATTAAGTATAAATCAGAGCCTGGATGGGAAATAGTAGATAATGATGATTTATACAATTTAGGGGTTATAATGTTTAAGAATGATAGAACTCAAGAAGTAGATTTTGTATCAATTAATTACGAAGCCTTAGATATAGATCTAGATATGAAATTTGGCAATACTATATTAGGAAATCATTTTGATAATTCAGAATCTGAAAGATATAAAATGAAATTAGTATCTAATAAAGGTAATATAGAACTAATGAAATTAAAATATCTCGCAAACGCATTGGCAGGTGGATATAGTATTACAGAATTAAGAGTTTTTGATTTAGTAAACAAAAATGCTATCTCTGATTTAAATATTAGAGATAAAATGGACTATAACTATAATATTTTAGCTAGGCAGATAGGAATAGAAACTAATAATATAAAATATACAGATATATTCAGGGTAGCTTACCAATTATATGATACTATAATGAACTCAAGAGATCTAGATGTTGCCGCCTTTGGAACTGAAACATATATTAAAGATCTTCTATTAGATACAAATGATAATATAATTAAAACAGATGCAGATAGAATAAAGAAGCTAAACTCTATAAAAAATTTGTTACAATCTCATTGGTTTTCTAGAAGAAACTCTATAGAGGAACAAAACCTTATAGGTTATCTAGGATATTTAGTTGATACAGCTATAGCTACACTAACTCATACTACTATAGACCCTAATAATGAAACTAAATTCTCAGATAGCATTTCTGGAGGCCCTATAAGACAAGCATGGAAAACTAGAACATTATTAAATTCTACTATAGGAAATACTCAGGATACTATTCCAGTGGTGGGAGTAATATATCAGAGAATAACTGAGGCTTCATCCAATGCTAGAACTAAATATATTGCATATAAAGTAAGGGATAGAAGGTATACAGAAGCCTTTAAACAAAGAAGAACTTCTTTAAGAAATAATCACTTAATTAATAACTCTGAGGTGATTTTTGAGAATCTTTTAGATAGATCTAATCCAAATGAATTAATGTTAAAAGATTACAGAAACGATAATACTCTAAGTAAAGATGAAAAAGAGTATATAAAATGGTATCTAGATGATTTAAATAGCTTTAGATATAAGAACAAGCCTTCTCAATTAGAGGAGGATATGAATAGTAATGACGAATGGAGAAAACTGCCATTACTAAGAGCAAATGCTTTATCAAGGTTAATAAATAACAAACAATCTATAAAAGATGCTCTCTCAGATACATTTGGATTAGATCCAGATATAGATATTAGAACCTCCTCTGGAATGGATTCCTCTGTATCAGATTTTGGAAAAAATGGACTTACTTTTGATTCTATATATGATGGATTTACAACTTCTGAAGATCCTTCTTTAAGAGAAAGTACTATTAAATCAGAGGGAATTAAATCATTTGAAACTAATCTAGAAAGAATAAAAGATGTTTATGCTTATATGAAAATGAGAAAGGAATTTTTAGATCCTGTTCTTACTAACATTAGTTCTGCAATAACAGCTTATGCCTGGGCTTCAAATGCAAGTAATAAATCCAAAGAAGATGAAGCTATTATAAATTATGTTGTGGATTTTATCAAAACTTCTGTATTAGATATGTCTTTGATTTCAGAACAATATAAAGATGTATTTAAAATAATTGGCAATTTAAAATCTGTTGCAAGTAAATTAACATTAGGATTAAATACCCTATCTATGGCTAAGGAATTAACTGTAGGATGGTGGACTTTATTTAATAATGCACAAGCTAATAAATATGATCCTACTAGATTCCAAATGGAACATGCCAGAAAAGCATATAACATGGTATGGGGAGACGCTGCCAGACAAATCAAAACAATAACATTAGGAGAATATTTAAATGCACAATATGGAATAGCTAATATTTCTGATCAAGAAATGGTGGAGAGAATGAACTACTACCAAGGAGAATTAGGTAGAGTGAATAATGTTCTTTTCTTCACTGCTCGTGCTCCAGATTTCTTACATAGAATGACCGTTTTTGCTGCATATATGTTTAAAGATGGAAATATGGAAGCACATAAAATGGTAGGAGATCATATTGTATATGATTGGAAATTAGATAAGCGTTTTTCTATATATGCTAAATATAAAAACACTAATATAGATAATATTCCAAAATCTGAACTAGAAACATTTTTAGACCAGAGATCTTTATATGAAGCAATAAGAAAACAAATGATTAAAGAAGGAACCCAAATAACTAATTGGGAGACTGGAGAAACTACTACTATGACGGAAGATACAGAAGATCTTCCTAAAGCTTATACTAACCTAGAAACTAATAAGATGATTCAAGAAGCCAATACAATGTTTGGATATATGGATCAATCTAATAAAAGTATGTATCTTAAAAAAGGATTTGGAATAGTTTTTGGGCAATTCCAATCTTATATATCTGCTAAAAAGAATCAATGGTTTTTAAAGAGAGATGTTTATAATACTGGTAGCTGGGAAAATAAAATAGACCCAGTAACAGGGAAAAGATTATATTATAAGTATCTAGAAGACGGAAGTGTGGTGGAAACTACAGAAAATACAGGAATCCCAATTAAAATATGGAAGGGAGGAATGATGGAAGGTATTTTCTGGACTTTAGTAGATATCGGAAATTTAAGTTTACTATTTAGTGAGGAAGGAAGAAAAATATATTGGCAATATTTCAAAGATCCAGTAAAATTAAGAAATTTGAGATTGTTTGCTGGGGATATGGCTGGTTTAGCATTCTTTGCTTTATTAAATTACCTATTATTTGGAAATTTAAAAGAGTCAGAAATGAATCAAATGGAAATAAATATTTCTAAAGTTCTTACTAATGCCTCTAAAGAATTTAATCCATGGGCTATATTTACTGGGCAACTTGAATTTGGATTTACAGCGTGGACTATAAATCTTAGATTCGCAAACTCTTTGGTTGATGTAGCATTAGGAAAAACTAATCTTCCAAGAGCTTTAGCTTCTAATGTAGGTGCTTTAAGACCATTTCAAAAGAGTATATATGATGCTTTTCCTGTCGAAAAGAAGGAATAAAACAATAAAGGGGAATACAGGCGTAACAGCTTGTATTCCCCTTATTTTTTTTCTAATATGTAGATATATCTATTAATTACTAACATATTCTGGCTTTCTAGAATCTTGTCCATCCAGCACTTTAAACATATATTTTCCTAGAGATTTAAAACTAGAATCTAGCTTATCTTTATATGCCTTTTGTGCCTTTTTTACTAATATTTTAGTTTCACGTCTA
>NZ_JBJDXL010000309.1:0-3651 GCF_051866655.1 Intestinibacter sp. | reverse complement strand
ACTGTATATAATTCAGAGGTAATAATAACTGGCTATACAGGTCAAGACACAGAAATAACTATACCTTCAAAAATAAATGGGATGAAGGTAACAACTATAGAAGAATGTGCATTTTATGGATGTAGTTCATTAAAGAGTATAACAATTCCAGCAGGAGTAACTTCAATTGGAAACGCTGCATTTGAGGGATGTAGTGCATTAGAGAGTATAACAATCCCAGAAGGAGTAGCTTCAATTGAATATAGTGTATTTTATGGATGTAGCGCATTAGAGAGTATAATAATCCCAAAAGGAGTAACTTCAATTAAAAACTTTGCATTTTATGGATGTAGTTCGTTAAAAAGTATAACACTTCCAGACAGTTTAACATATATAGGAGAATGTGTATTTCAGGGATGTAGTTCATTAGAAGGAATAACACTTCCAGATGGAGTAACATATATAGGTAGCTATACATTTTATGGATGCAGTGCATTACAGAGTATAACAATTCCAAAAGGGATAACTTCAATTAAAGATCATGTATTTACTGACTGTAGTTCATTAAAAAGTATAACACTTCCAGAAGGCTTGACTTCAATTGGAGAAAGCACATTTTATAGATGTAGTTCATTAGAGAGCATAACAATCCCAAAAGGAGTAACATCAATTGAAAATAGTCTATTTTTAGGATGTAGTGCATTAAAGAGCATAACACTTCCAGAAGGAGTAATTTCAATTGGAAAAAGTGCATTTTCTGGATGTAGTGCATTAAAGAGCATAACAATCCCAAAAGGAGTAACATCAATTGGAGAAAGTACTTTTTATGAATGTAGTTCATTAGAAAGTATAACACTTCCAGAAGGAGTGACTTCAATTGCAGGTGGTGCATTTGGTTACTGTAGCGCATTAAAAAGTATAACACTTCCAGAAGGAGTAACCTCAATTGGAGGATCTACATTTTGGGGATGTAGTTCATTAACAGATATAACAATTCCAAAAGGAGTAACATCAATTGAAAATTATACATTTTATGAATGTAGCTCATTAACAGGTATAACACTTCCAGAGGGAGTAGCTTCAATTGGGACTTATGCATTTTATAGATGTAGTGCACTAAAAAGTATAACAATCCCAAAAGGAGTAACATCAATTGGAACTTATGCATTTCTAGGATGTAGTAATTTAACGATGTACGTTTATAAAGATTCAGTATCAGAAACATACGCTATAGATAATAATATCACTTACAAGTACAGAGATGACGAGGATGTAGTTATAACAAGTATTACCTTTGATGCAGATAATGGAACTGAAAATATAGTAAAAACAGTAGGTAAAGGTCAGCAATTAAACTATACACCAGAAGCTCCTACAAAGACTGGATATACATTTGTAGGATGGTACAAGGATACTGACGACATAACTACAGAATACAAATCAGGTGCTACATATGATCAAGATACAACATATAAAGCTAAATGGGCTCATGTAGAGATGCTAGGAGCTCAAGTCAAAGCAGTAGTAGACGATAAGAGTGGTATAAGATTTGGTACTAGAATCTACAACGATGGCGATGAAATAGTAGAAAAAGGAACTATAATACTTCCAGCTAGATTACTACCAGAGGGAGAATCATTGACACTAGATACTCCTAATATAGCTCAATCTATAGGTAAGGTAAACTACGAAGTGAATGAGGAAAAGAATTATGTAACTTATTTAGGAACTTTAGTAAATATACCAAGAGCTCAATTTGATGCAGAAATAACAGCATCAGCTTATGTAATTTACAAGGATAAGGCTGGTAATGAATATACTGTTTATGCAACATATAAGAAGGGTTCAACAACTATAAATAAATTATTAAACAATTAATAAGTATTAAATAAAATTAGGGAATGTAGTGAAATAATTTTTGTTTATTTTGCTACATTCCTTTTTGTTTAATTTATACCCTCTATAGGCTTGATAAATAAAATTAGAATTTTTATATAAAAAATTGCAACTAAATAGACAGTACAAGTATCTAATATATATATATAATTTAGTTACAAGGAGGGGACAAGATGATTGAAGATAGTGTAATTAAAATGATAAACTCATCGAACCAAACAAAAGACCGATACAAAGAGTATGAATTACTCGAAAAAGCACAAAAAGGAAGCGACAATGCATTTGAGGAGCTGATAAATATTTACAAAGAATATCTCTATAAAATGTCATTTTTATATGTGAAAAACGAACACGATGCCTTAGATATTTATCAAGAGACCGTCTATAAAGCCTATATAAATATACATAAACTTAAAAACTATAGATTTTTTAAAACATGGATAACTAAAATACTGATAAACAATGTGAAATTAAAACAAAGACACGACAATAAGTTCACAGATCAAAAGCTGGATAATTATATAGGCGAGATTTCTTATTCAAGCTTAGAGGAAAAAATAGATTTATACGATGCAATAGACTCTTTAAATGATAAATACAAAACCTCTATAATACTTCAATATTTTCATGATTTTAGCATATCTCAAATCTCAGAAATCATGGATTGTAATGAAAACACAGTAAAGTCATATATAAGACGCGCGAAGAAAAAGCTATATGATCTATTAAAGGAGGAGAAGTAATGAGTAAGTTTGATAATATAAATATTCCAGATAATCTAGATGAGGTAACTAAAAAAGCTATAAATAGAGGGAAAAATCACAAGAGAAAAATAAGATATAGAAAAATAGCAGTGGCATCTTTAGTCGTAATATCAATAGGCACAGTAGGAATAATGAATACCTCACTAGCTGATTCTATTCCAATAATAAGTAAAATTTCACAGTATTTTAATGACAATATAAAGTCGCTATACAAATCGGACAAAGAGGATTTCGAGGAAACAGGCACAGATTTTGATTTAACTGCTAAGGATAAAGGAATAGAATTAACACTTGATAGCGTATCTATTGATGAAAATTATTTAGTAATATTTTATACAATAGAAAGCGATGAGAAAATATCTGATTTAGTCGATATGAATAAGTATAAGTCGGCTGATCATGTGAGTCCATTATTAGATGCGTATAAGGATGGAGAAAATATAACACCATTTGGACTTGTAGAGCATGAAGCTACATATATATCCGATAACAAGTTAAAAGGTATGCGAAAAATAGACATGAGTGAGACAACTATAGAAAACAATGAAAAAATAGAGATTCGAACTGATGAAATATTTGGTAAAAAAGGCGACTGGAGTATCTTTGTAAATGTAGATAAATCCAAAGCTATTGAAAATACTCGTGTCTACAACATAAATAAAGATTTTGTGGTAAATAATAAATATTATGACGAAGAAGCCAAAAAAGAAGTAAAAGTAAAACATGAGATAACTGTAGATAAGGTGATAATATCTCCTCTAGCTAACAAAATTATTATAAAGGAAAAGCCCGTAAAGATTTCTAATAGCTGGTATGCTACACTAGATACAAATTTTGTTTTATTTGATGAAAAAGGAAATATGCTAGATGTATTAGATAAAGGAGGTTTTATGTCAACTTCTGAAGCTTCAAAATCAATAGAATTTTTGGGAGCAGATGAGGATATTAAATCACTTACTTTAGTTCCTATATCAGATTATACAAATGTAAAAAATCATCTTCTAGAGCCACA
>NZ_JBJDXL010000308.1:0-3664 GCF_051866655.1 Intestinibacter sp. | reverse complement strand
AAATCGGCGTCGTACGATTTTTGAATATTTTCTTTATTTTCTAAAACTGCATCTACTACTGCAACTCTATCGTCTGGATCTATTGTAGATACAAATGGATGCTTTATTTTTTCTAATTTAAAATCGCTTTGAGGTTGTTTTTTATTATAAAATGCGTTAATGGCAGCTAGTCCTAAGCTTGCTTCTACAAAGTTCCATGACTTTATGGATTTTGCTAAATCCTTTAATTTCATATTCGGTTTTATTTCATTTTCAAATGGAAATCTCTTGTCGTTTAATACGCGACTAATTCCAGCACCAGAATCAGAGATTACCATGGCGAATTCTGTTCCGATAACCAAATCGTTTATTTTTATATCTTCTTGTATATTTTCGATTAAATTGTCATATAATTCCCACAATTTGCGTCCCCCCTATCCGCTTGTTATATGTATTTTATATATTGTTTTATATATTTTTATTATATTTTATTTAAAATAATTTATTTTTTATCATGTTTTATTATGTTTAGATATTTTGATTGTATCTCAAAAAAATTCAAAAGTAAGTTGTTTTAACAACTGACTTTTTTATTGTTTTGTGAATTAAAAGCAGTTTATGACATATTTTAAAATTTTTTGTCAATTCACAAAAATTTTACTTAAATTTAAAAAGGGAGTGCTATAAAATAGAATAAAATCCATTTTATAGTACTCCCTTACTTTATAATTTATAGAAAATTATATTCCTTTGAAATTACAAATAAATATAATTTATATTCTGTATGTACTAGAATACTTTGTTTAATATTTCAATTATTTCTTCTTTAGTAGCTTGTCTTGGATTAGTAGCAGAACAAGCATCTTTTAAAGCATTGACAGCTAATATATCGAAATCTTCTTTTTTAGCACCTAATTGTTCAAATCCAGAAGGTATTTCTACATCGGCAGATAATTTTCTTATCGCAGTTATAGCTGCAGCAGCACCTTCTTCATCAGTCATGTTACTTACATCTACTCCCATAAATTCAGCGACATCTTTTAATCTATCTGGGCAAACCTTAGCATTGTATTCTTGAACAGCTGGAAGTAATATAGCATTGCATACACCATGTGGTAGGTTATAGAATCCTCCAAATTGATGCGCTATAGCATGTACATAACCTAATGAAGCATTGTTAAATGCCATACCAGCTAAGAATTCAGCATATGCCATTTTGTCTCTAGCTACCATATCATTTCCGTCTTTAACAGCATCTCTTAGATATCCTTGGATTAATTTTATAGCCTTTTCAGCACAAGCATCTGTTATTGGAGTAGCTATAGTAGAAACATAAGCCTCAACAGCATGAGTTAAAGCATCCATACCAGTTGCAGCAGTCAATGATTTAGGCATACTCACCATTAAATTAGGATCGTTTACAGCTAGTGTTGGGTTAACATGTTCATCACATATTGCCATTTTTACATGTCTTTCTTCATCAGTTATTACACAGAATATAGTCATTTCAGAAGCAGTACCAGCAGTAGTATTTATAGCTATTAATGGAAGCTGCGGTTTTTTAGATTTATTGACTCCTTCGTAATCTTTCATATTGCCGCCATTAGTAGCAACTAAAGCAATCCCCTTTGCACAATCATGAGGTGAACCTCCACCAAATGACATAACAAAATCACAGTTTTCAGCTTTTAAAACTTCTACACCTTCCATAACTGAAGTCACAGTTGGATTTGGAACTGATCCAGGATAAACGACATACTCTATGCCATTAGCATCTAAGTTATCTAATATTTCTTTTAATTCTGCACTTTTAGCAGATCTTTTACCACAAACTATTAAAGCTTTTTTAAATCCTCTTGCTTTGATTTCAGCTGGAAGACTATCTGCGCATCCAGGTCCCATTAAACTTACATTTGGCATATAAAATTTGTACATTCTAATTTTCCCCCTTAGTTTTATATTTGTAGCAATACACCATTGTGTATATATCACATACATAAATCTATTGTTTGTAAATATAAATATAAAAATTACAATGTCCCAAAAGTATAACGTTTTCTACATGTCTACAAAACATATTATTTATTATTTGTTTAAGTGCTACCTTTACTTTAATTATATTAAAATTATGTAAATTGTCAACTATTTTTCTGATTTTTCAAAATTTACAATATTTTATGAATTTTTCGATATTTTTACAAATAAAACTATTTTCTAACATAATTCACTCTATCTAATAACAATTTTATACATTTTTGCTTGTTGTATAATGTTGTTTTATATAAGAAAATGTCCTCTTTTATGATCATAAATTAATTATTTTCATAAAGAGAACATCTTGTTATTTTCTCATCAATTTTTATTTAAAACTTTTAAACCATTTCTCCATTTAAAGAGAATGAAAGAGTTTCTGTTATTTTTACATCTACAAGTTTTCCAACTAAATCAGCATCTAAATCCTTTACAGTAAAGTTTACAAGCTTATTTTGTCTAGTTCTACCGCTGAATTTAGTATCATCAGTCTTACTCTTTCCTTCAACTAAAACTTCAACTACCTTATCTTGGTAAACAGAATTATTTTCCTTTAATATTTCATTTACAACTGCTAAAACCTTGTTGAATCTCTCGTGTTTTACATCTTCTGGAATTTGATTTTCCATTTTAGCTGCTGGTGTACCTTCTCTCTTTGAGTATATGAAAGTAAACGCATTGTCGTATCTTACCTTTTTGATTACATCTATTGTGTCTTCTACATCTTCATCTGTTTCACCAGGGAAGCCTATCATTATATCAGTTGAAAATGCTATATCAGGTATTTCAGCCTTAGCCTTTTCTATTATTTTTAAATAATCTTCTTTAGAATAATGTCTATTCATTTTCTTTAGTAGATTAGTACTTCCACATTGAACTGGAAGATGTAAAAATTCGCATACCTTATCGCAGTCTCTCATAGCGTATATAACTTCATCTGATATATCCTTTGGATGTGAAGTCATAAATCTTATTCTCTCTAAGCCTTCTATTTCATTTACCTTTCTTAGAAGCTCGGCAAAAGTTATTTTGTCTTCTTCCTCTAAAGTTTTACCGTATGAGTTTACATTTTGTCCTAATAATGTAACCTCCTTAGTTCCATGAGCAACTAATTCTTTGATTTCATTTATTATATCTATCGGTCTTCTACTTCTTTCACGTCCTCTAGTGTAAGGAACTATACAGTAAGTACAGAAGTTGTTACAGCCGTACATAATATTTACAAACGCCTTAAGCTCGAATTTTCTATCGCTCTTTAACCCTTCTACAACTTCTCCGTCTACATCCCAAACATCTACAAGCATAGCATCGCTTGACATAGCCTCTGCTAGTAATTCAGGGAATTTGTATAAATTATGAGTCCCGAATACTAAGTCTACATGTTTGTATTTAGATTTTATTTCCTTTACTACTGTAGGCTGTTGCATCATGCAGCCGCATACAGCTATCTTTAAGTTAGGATTTTTCTTTTTAGTCAGCTTTAAATGACCTAGATTTCCGTATACCTTAAGCTCTGCATTTTCTCTAACTGCACAAGTATTATATATTATTAAATCTGCAGTGTCCGCCATTAAAGTAGGTATATATCCCATATCATTTAACATAGCTGCTAGGTTTTCTGAGTCATGCTCGTTCATTTGACATCCAAATGTTT
>NZ_JBJDXL010000307.1:0-3668 GCF_051866655.1 Intestinibacter sp. | reverse complement strand
AATGGATAGGTAAGATACAAAATATAAAGTCAAAATGCTTTAATATATATCTAACCTTATTAAATTTTAAAATTGTGATTTAAATAAATTCGCATAAAAACCGTCTTTTTCCAGTAATTCTCTGTGATTTCCCTTTTCCACTATTTTACCGCCGTTTAACACTAGTATTTGATCGGCGTTTTTTATAGTCGAAAGTCTATGGGCGATTATAAAGCAGGTTCTTCCCTTCATAACCTCTAAAAGTGCATTTTGAATCTGAATTTCTGTCTTTGAATCTATATTGGATGTAGCCTCGTCTAATATCAGCATCTTGGCGTCTGTAAGCATCGCTCTAGCTATGTTTAGAAGCTGCTTTTGACCTTTAGATATATTATCTCCATTTCCACTTATTATCGTATCGTATCTGTCTGGGAGTTTTTCTATAAAGTCGTCTATTTTAGCGAGCTTTGCTACTCTTTTTACATCGTCTAAGGTCGCATTTTCATTTCCATAGGCTATATTTTCATAGATAGTCCCTTCAAATAGCCATGTTTCTTGAAGCACCATCGCATAAGCCCCTCTCACGCTCTTTGTCTTTATGTCGTCTATATTTTTGTCATCTACTGATATTTCACCTCTATCCCTGTTGTAAAACTTCATAAGAAGGTTTATTATCGTAGTCTTTCCTGATCCAGTAGGTCCTACTATTGCAACTACTGTATTTGGATTTGCATTTATATTTAAATCCTCAAGAACCTTTTCATTTAAATCGTAGCTGAAGGTCACATTTTTCATATCTACCTTTCCATCTACATTTTCTAAACGACAGGCATCTATTTTATCCTCTTTTTCGCGATTTTCGTCTATAAATTTAAAAACTCTCTCACTTGCTGCGAACGCCGACTGCATATCTGCAATTAAATTTGAGATCTCTCTAATAGGTCCCGAAAACTTTCTAGAATAAAGTACAAATGAAGATATCTGACCTAATGTCATCTGATTCATCAAATATAAAATAGAACCTATAGTACTTATACATGCAAGGGATAAATTATTTATAAATCCCATAAGTGCCATAGTCATACTCCCATAATATTCTGCATCATAATAGGAATCTACTGCTTCTCTATTTACCTTTTCAAAATCATCTACTACCTTGCACTCCTTGTTGTACGCTTTTATGACCTTTATTCCACTTATATGCTCCTCTACAAATCCATTTAGGTCACCTATTTTTTTAGCTCTTCTTCTGAAAAGAGGCTTTGTCCTCTTTGTTATATATTTAGTCGATAAAATATACATAGGTATAGTAATAAAAAATATCAAAACTAATTTTCTAGATATTGTAAACATCATAAAAAAAGAACCAATCAGAGTAACTATACTAGTCAATATATTTACTAAATCAGTAGAAAGTGTAGAGCCCATAGTATCTATATCGTATGTCATCTTGCTCAAAATATCTCCCACAGAATTTTTATCAAAATAGCTAACAGGAAGGTTTAAAATAGCTTCAAATGCGTCTTTTCTAAGTGAATAAACTACATTTCTAGCCGTTTTCACCATTATAATCGAAATAATATAAGATAAAGCTGATGAAGCTACATAAAATAACGCCATCAAAAATCCATAGTAAAAAATCTTAGAAAAATCTATATTACCTCTTCCGTATTCTATTACCTCAATCGCATATCCAGACAGCATAGGTCCTACTAATGAAAATGCATTTGATATAAAGGTTAGAATTATCGATATGATTATGGCAAATTTGTATTTATATAAATACCTCCATATTTTTTTCATAATATATTTCGTATCTCTATCGTCGTTATTTCTAGCCATATTTTATAAATCTCCATTTTGTATTTCGTTTATTTCAGAATAAACAGGACAGCTTTTTAATAACTCATCGTGGTCGCCATAGCCTACAATTTCTCCATCATCTAATACCATTATTTTTGAGCATTTTTTTATAGAATTAATTCTAGAATCTATGATTATCTTCGTTGTAGCTTTATAATTTTCTAAAAGACTCTCTCTTAGACACATCTCTGTTTTAAAATCTAGTGCACTAGATGCATCGTCTAAAAGCAGAATTTTTGGATTTCCAGCAAAAGCCCTCGCTAAAAATATTCTCTGCTTTTGTCCTCCGCTTAAATTATTTCCTTTTTGAGATATGATTTTTTCAAATCCATATTCATTTTGACCTATAAAATCCATCGCCTGAGCTGATATAGCTGCTTTTTTTATATCTCTATCAGATAAATTTCTTCCAAAATCTATGTTTTCATAAATAGATTTTGAAAATAAGTAGTCATTTTGAAATACTACACCGAACATATTTCTTAGTTCTGCCTTATCTATATCGTCTATATTTACTCCATTTATCAATATCTGTCCTTGATTTGCCTTGTAAAATCCCATAAGCAAAAGTATTATCGTGCTCTTTCCAGATCCGATTGGACCTATTATCCCCAAGGAATCCCCTTCTTTAATCTCAAAGCTTATATTTTTTATAGCCTTAGATTTTTTATTATATGAAAAAGTCACATTTTTAAATTGGATATGGTATTTTGATTTACAGTTATTTTTTAAGGCTATTTGATTATCTATATTTTTGATTTCTTCTATATCTAAATCCTGTTCAATTTCTAAAATTTCGCTAATCCTAATTGCCGATGCCTTTGCTTTAAAATACAATATAAATAACTTAGTAGCGGCCTTCATAGCATTAAGTATTATTGTAAAATAACTCAAAAACGCAACAATAACCCCTACCTGTATCGCTCCCTTTTCAACTCTATAAGCACCTACTACGACTACTAAAACTAATCCTAAATTAAATAATATATTAACTATCGGCTGATTTAGGCTCATTACAATATTGGCAGTAGTATCCTTTTCACTTACATCCTTGTTTACTCCATAAAATCTCTCTCTCTCATAATCAGCCTTAGAAAATGCCTTTATTACTTTAACTCCAGTAATATTTTCTCTAATTACTCTTACCAGGCTGTCTATTGATTTTTGTAGATTCATATATAATGAAACGCCTCTTTTTGAGATAAGAAATATAAAAAAAGCTATAAGCGGCATTATTGCGATCAATATAAAGGTCAACACAGGATCTAAGGTTAGAGTTATCATAATTCCTCCAATAATCAAAATAGGAGCTCTAACACCTAATTTTTGCATAATACAAATTGTCCTGTATATGTTATTTGTATCATTAGTCAATCTAGATATTAAAGAAGGTACTGTAAAATAATCTATCTGACTGCTTGATAAAGTATTTATTTTTTTATATAAATCATATCTTAAATTATTGATCACATCTCTTCCAACTGCCGCTGCATTCCTATTTGCATATATATTCGAAAAAGCTCCTACAGCTGCACATAATATCATCAAAAAGCCCCAAAAATATATTTGCTTTATATCTCTTTTATAAATTACATTATCTATTATATATGCAAGTATCCACGGTATACATAAATCTATTGTAGTTCCCACAAATTTAATTGAAAGCCCCCAAATCATCCTTTTTAATTCCGGTTTTATATAAGAAATGATAGTTTTCATAAGTATTATTTTTCGCTATTTAGTAATTCCAATCTCAAATCATTTAGTATAGTATTAGCAGCTCTGACTCTTATTCCCTGTCTATTTCCATTGAATATGTACTTTTT
>NZ_JBJDXL010000306.1:0-3683 GCF_051866655.1 Intestinibacter sp. | reverse complement strand
GGACTTACCTGGCCAAAAAGCTAGAATTAAGCTTATGCTAGCTCTAGGTAAAACTAACGATCAACAAGAATTAAAGGATATATTTGAAAAAGGAATATACTACTAAAATTATAAAAAGGGCTGTCGCAAATTTTATTTTACGACAGCCTCTTTATTTATAAAGCTTCTAATTTTCTATAATATTTTTGAGAAGAAGTCTCTAGCTCTTTCATTTTTAGGATTTGTAAATACTACTTCAGGCTTATCATCTTCTATGATTTTACCACCATCCACAAATAAAAGTCTATCAGATACTTCTTTTGCAAATCCCATTTCATGTGTTACTATCGCCATTGTCATACCTTCTTTGGCTAACTCTTTTATAACATCAAGAACTTCTTTTACCATTTCTGGGTCAAGAGCTGATGTTGGTTCGTCAAATAACATCATGTCTGGTTCCATAGCTAATGCTCTAGCTATTGCAATTCTTTGCTTTTGCCCACCTGATAATTGGGCTGGATAAGCATCCTTTTTGTCTAATAATCCTACTCTTTTAAGTAGTTCTTCTGCCTTTTTATTAGCCTCTGCTCTACTTAATTTTTTAATCTTCATAGGAGCAAGTGTTATATTATCTAGTACAGTCATGTTAGGAAATAGGTTGAAGTTTTGGAACACCATACCTATTTTTTGTCTAACTTCATCAATATTAACTTTTTTATCAGTAATATCTGTACCTTCAAATATTACTTGACCCTCTGTTGGCACTTCAAGTAAATTCATACATCTCAATACTGTACTTTTTCCTGATCCACTAGGTCCAACTATTGTAACTATTTGACCTTTTTCTATAGTTAAGTCTATTCCTTTAAGTACATGTAAATCACCGAATGATTTATGCAAATTCTTTAACTCTATCATATTATCACATTCCTTTGGTATTTTTCTAATTAGACTGAGCTAATTTCTTTTCTAGTAATCCTACTAATAATGAAAGTACTGTAGTCATAACAAGATACATTATAGCTGCCATTATATATGGCTCGAATGGTCTATATAATGCTGTTCTAACTATACCAGCCTTAAACATCAATTCTTGAACTCCTATAACAGAAATTATTGAAGATTCCTTAACTAATGTTATGAATTCATTTGCTAATGCTGGTAATACATTTTTTACAGCTTGTGGTACTATGACATATCTCATAGCATCAACATATCCTAATCCTAAAGATCTACTTGCTTCCATTTGTCCTTTATCTACTGCTTGTATACCTGATCTAAATATCTCAGCTATATATGCACTTGAATTTATTGATAATGCAAATGCACCACTTACAAAGTCACTAGAGAAAGGTCCTATATCAGGAAACTGAATACCTAGCTGTGGTAAACCAAAATAAATGATAAAGATTTGTACAAATAGAGGTGTACCTCTTAATATTTGTACATAAGCACTTGCTGGCCATTTTAAGATTTTTATTTTTGACATTTTCATTAGACAAATAAGTAACCCTAAAACAAAACCAATTACTAAAGATACTAATGAAATAATTATAGTAGTTTTAGCACCTGCTATAAATACTCCATAATATCCTGATAATACACTAAAATCCATAATCTAATCTCCTACTTCTAATATAAAGCCTATTCTTCTTCTTGTTTGTCAGCTAATTTTAAAGCATCTTGCATGTATTCGTCGATTTTACCTTCATCTTGTAATCTCTTTATAGTTTTATTTATAGATTCTATAAATGCAGTATTATCAACTTTGTCATCTGCTTTTTTAACTGCTACTGCTGAAGTTTCAGCTACTTCTTGACCTACTTCTGTATTTCCTATTGCTAAACCATCATATTGTGCTATGTTTATTTGAGCAACGTTTCTACCTGTAACTATAACATCTATGTTTTTGTTTTGAAGTTCTAACATTAAGTCTGGAACTCTCTTTAATTGTTTAGCTTCAGTTATACCTAAATCTTCTGTTACATAACTTGCTTGTGTAGTACCACTTTGAACACCAACTTTTAAGTCTTTTAAATCGTCAGCTGATTTTACTATGTCTTCGTCACCTTTTCTTACTATACAAACATTGCTGTCTTCATAGTATAATTCAGAGAAATCTACACTTTTCTTTCTTGTTTCATTTGGAGTCATACAAGCTAAAACTACGTCAACTTTATCTGCATTTAAAGCTCCTAATAAACCATCGAAGTCCATATCAGTGTATTCTACTTTTACACCCATATCTTTAGCTATTTCTTCTACCATAGTAACGTCAAATCCTACTATAGTATCTTTTCCATCAACCATTGTATGGAATTCATATGGAGCATATTCAGCACTTGTACCCATTTTTAATACTCCAGCTTCTTTTACTTGTTCTAATTTGTCTACTTTTTCAGTAGCACTACTTGCGCTTGATGCACTTGAGCTTTTTGATGAACTACTGCATCCAACTAAGCCCATTACCATAATTGCAGCTAACCCTGTAGCTAATAATTTCTTTAATTTCATTTTAACAGTCCCCCTTAGTTTTTTTATATATAGTAATACGCAGTATTTTTTAGATTTCAAAATCTATTAGTCTAAATAAAATACATCAGTTCAAAGAAATCACCAAAAATAAAAAAGTCCCTTAGTTCAAAAACTAAGAGACGAATTAACCGCGTTACCACTCTTTTTGATAATTAATAAATTTTAATTATCCACTCAAGCCTTTAAGGCAGGCATACCTATTATCCTACTAATTTCAGATAATCTTCTCCAAAGCTCTCTTCGCAATAAACTCCATTACTGGCTCACACCATACCCAGCTCGCTTGAATTTATGTTTATGCTACTTTCTTTTTCATAGAATTTTATTATTAAACTATTATATAATTATAAATTACTTTTTCTATTTTTGTCAATTCTTTTATCGATAAATTTTTACTTATTTCTCGATAATATGCCTAATTTTTTATATTATTTTAATAATTTTATTTTTTAAACATGTTTTGTAATCTAAAACCTTAGTTGATTTTTTAAATTTTACTGTTATCTTATCGTTTTTCTTATCGACGATTTTTCCTTCTTTAAATGTCTTGTGGTATATTTTATCGCCGATGTTTATCTGCTTTAGCTCTGAATTTAGAGGTTCTTCTATTTCATTTATAAATCTGGATATTGATACTTTTTTGCCGTATTTGTTTTGTGGACAGCTTATGCAAAGTCTATTTTTAGCTCTTGTTATCGCGACATACATAAGTCGTCTTTCTTCTTCAATTTGATCGTTTTTCTTATCTTCATCCTCTATATCATATGATTTTTCGTGCGGAATTGTTCCTTCATTTGTACCAATTATATAAACATTGTCAAATTCTAATCCCTTTGCACTGTGCATAGTTGTGAATATTACTCCGTTTACTTCTTTATTTTTTTGATTTTCTTGTAGCTCTTCTTTTACTTTTTCTATATGACTTAGGTATTCTCCTATTGTCTTGAAATTTGAAGATGAGCTTTCTATTTCGTTTAATATCTCTATCAATCCATTAGGCTTTATTTTTCTATTCATACAGTAATCTAATATGTATTTATCGTAATCTAGAGTCGTTCTTATAAATGAAATTGCATTTTTAGGCTCTAGTGATTTAAGGTAGCTTAAATCTATTTCTAAGTCGTTTATAGTTTTAACTTGTTTTTGGTGTAAATTACATTTTGTAATTA
>NZ_JBJDXL010000305.1:0-16715 GCF_051866655.1 Intestinibacter sp. | reverse complement strand
TAACTGTTACCTTGCTTCCATCAGTAGAAGTAATACTAGCATCTAAAGCATTAATTTTAGAAGTTATAGCATTTTCAACACCACTTAGTTTAACACCAGAAGCACCAACGGTTAAATAAGATTCGGAAGCAGAATCTACAACAACAGATACTACATTAGTATCAGAGATATTAATACCATTACCAGCTGTATGATCTTTAACAAGATCTAGAGTATTAATATAAACAGGATTAGACTGATTTGCAATAACAAGTTTCAAAGCAGTACCTGATCCAGAGACATTCTCAGTAAATACATCGTCAGCCCAGTTACCTTTAACTACAGAACCAGAAGTAACTACAAGATCCTTTGGAATATCAATTGTTCCAACACTAATACCACCCTGTTTGATAGTATATGTCTTTAAAATATCATTAGATCCTGTTGCTGAGGTAATTGTAACTGCTGCACCCTCTCCAGATTTAGTATATAACTCATCTAAAACTCCTTCTACAGTAGTAGCAGTAAAGTGACTAGATGCATCTGCTACATTTACATTAGTAGCACTAATAGCACCAGTAGTTGCTGAAATCTTACCATTACTTTGGGATACAGAAATAATAGCTTCTCCATCACTCTTAATTTCAGTAACAGTAGGAAGAGCTTCACGAGATACTAAAATTTTACCATTTGTTTCTGAAACAGCAGATACATAGCTTCCGGCAACAGCAGTATCAGTTACATCAAGCTTCTCAATTTCAGTATCTGTATAACTCTTTGCAGAAGCTAAAGCATCAGCTACTTGTTTTTTAACAGAACCTGCTACTGTAGCTTCTCCATTTAAAGTATTTAAAATAACTTTATCAGTAGAAGACATTAAACCAGCTTCAGATGTAGTAGCGTTTGGAATAGTTACTGTAGTTTCTACAGTACCTTTGATATTAGTGAATACAATAGTGTTAGGAGAAGTAAATGCTACTTTATCAATTGCTCCCTCTAACTTTTCTACTAATGTAGAAGACATACCATAATTTACTCCATTTACTATTAATTCTTGTGTGTCTGTAATAAAGTAAATACCATTAGCATCCTTTGTATAATCTGCTGAAGTATAAGTTGAACTAGGAAGTCTATAAAATTTTACAAAACTATTAGCCATAAAAATTTAAATTTAAATTATTATTATTGTTTAACTACCCTATAAACGGTAGGATCATTACTAATCTTTAATGATTCATATCCATCTGCTACGAAGTTACCTCCTAAATTATCATCACCAGAAGCGGGATTGTAATTCTCAAAGTCACCTCCATAGACTATAAATTTAGTATTATCTTTTACGTTATTCTGAATATTTAATACATAATACCATCCATTAGTATATGGTTTCTTAGCTGCAAAATAACCACTATTAATAGTTACTTGACCGCCATTACTATAAATAACAGAATTTGTATAATCATCTGCATCTACACCACAAGTAAATGTACCGCCATTAATAATTACATCACCTGTAGCTATTACAGTCTTAGAATCTATTCCATCTGCTCCATTAATAGTACCATCACCATTAATTGTTAAAACAGCACCTTCATTTACTTGGAAAACAGTACCTTCATACTTAATAGTTCTTCCATTTAAATTAAGAACTGTATTACCATTTACTTGTAATGGTTTAGATAGAACTAAGTTATTAGTTAAGGTTACAGTACCTCCAGTTGCTATATGATTTATTAAAGAAGTAGAAGGAGAAATAAATTCTTCTGCTGATTCTTCCCAAGTAAGCATATTAACATATTCTTCTCTTAATCCTTTAGCTACAGCATGAGTAGAATCAGGAATAACAGTACTTGCAGAATATAAATCATATTTAGTAGTTTGAGATTCAGTATAGATTATTGCTATGTAATCACTTCCTAATACATAAGATGCATCAGAATTATCTACTTTATTAGGAGTTCCATAAGAATCTATAAATTCCTGCTTTAATTCAGGAATATACATAACAACAGCATTATCTGGATAAACAGATAAATCAAGATTGCCTGTATCAGACAGATAAGCAATTCTTTCTTTTACTCCAGTAGGAAGATCTAATGTAGGTCTGTCTAATGAATTAAGACATAAATGCTCTTTTACTGAACCAACTTCTACTTGCTGAACTGCTCCATTTTCATAGATACCTAATTGAATTAAGTTACTTCCATCTCCATCACTTCTAGTTCCAATAATCTTAGAACCTTGTGGAAGAATAATAAGTTTCTTATTATTAGGATCAGTTGTCCATGAAACAAATTTGGCATCTGCATCTTCTTTAGAATAACTATCTGTTTCTCCTCCTAGCGGATCCCAGTTTTCTCCATCCCATGCCACATTGGTACCAGCAGAGTAATAAGTTCCATCTATAGAGAATGCTTTTACTATATTATAAGTATCTCCTATTTCAGCATTATCAGGTAAATCAGTATAAGATTGTAAAGTACCCCTAAATCTATAAACTCTAGAAGTAATATCTTTTACCTCTTGCTTAGTTGCATAAGTAGAAGGAATACTATTTAATAATGCTTTATCTTCTTTACTAAGTAAACCATCAGTATCTATTGTAGCTATAGGAGCTGTTTGAATTATTTTCTTCTTTCCATTACTTAATGTAAAAGTAAGTTTTCCAGGAGAATTTACTTCAACAGATGATAATAATTCTAATTCTTCCGACTTTAAATTAATACCATAAACTACATTATTAACTATGATTTCATTAGTATCTTGAGCGAAGAATATTTTTCTTTGTTTTTCCTCAGCAGTAAGAATATTGTATAAATTCTTATTACCTCTCGCAAATTGAACTATTTTTGCCATTTTATTCTTCCCAATATATTTGTGCAGTTAATCCTGCACTAGATTTTGATAATAGATTATATTCATTAGGATCTATCTTTACTCCTAATCTAACAGAATTGCCTATATTAGTGATTTCTATTGTATCAGTATCTACTAATGAGAGATTGTCACCGTAGCGTACTTCATTCAAGTAGATGCACATTTCATCTGTAATGAAATAAATTTTACCTAAATCATGTCTTGACATACTATGATATTCATCATAAGTCAAGCATTTAAATAAAATATTATTACCATCATCCCAAGTAAAACTAGTATCTAAACCATTATCTGTTCTTACTAATTTTAATTGTTTATCACTCTGATCTTTAATAGTTAAATCGACCTTTAATCCAGAATCTGTTATTTTTACATCAACTATAGGAGTTTCAATAGAGTTATCTATCTTTAAATGAGCTGATATTTTCTTTCCTAATACAGTAGTTTTAATGGAATTAGTTTCTCCGCCAATATAATTAAATTGGCCTAAATTAACATAATACTTACTACCATTCTTTAAAGATAATACTAAAAGAGGAATATCCAGCTCATCACATACTGTATTATCTATCTCTTCCTGAGTAGATCTTATAACCTCTGCATTTATTAGATAATTCTCTTTATCTAATTCTACAAATGTTAATTCTTCTCCAGAATCAGAAAGACCTACTAGTTTTAACTTATCTCCTGCATCTAATAGTTTTAAATTAGTAATATAACTTCCAGTTTCTGATTTAATAGCATCAACTAAAGTTTTTTCTGTTATTAAACTATTAGGATCAGGAGGAGATTGGATTCCTTCAGACACTTTGTAATTTCCAAAGTTAGTCCAAAGGTAATCCAATTGACTCATTCCTCTTGGTAATTTAGTCATTTATGTATTAGTTTTGATCATCCTCATACCATGAAAGACTATTATCTGTATAGGCATTAGCTTCTTGTACTCCTTTTTCTATAGAATACTCTTCATCTACTACTCCTTCTTTAGTCTGAATCTTATTCAATCTTGTAATAGATTCAGCAGATGTTCTAGGAATTTCTACATATTTAGCAGAATCTTTAACCCATCTAAAGATTAAGTTAGTATCAGCCGTGATATAAATCTTTCCAGATTCTCCTGTCTCTGGGAGAGCAGCTTCTGTAGCAACTTCTACTACATCATCTACATAACTAGGTAATTGGTTAGAAGGAACAACTCCATTTTCATCAAGTTCAGCTAAACCACTATGCTGGCCTTTAGTATTTATGAATGCAAGTAATTCATCCTGTACTTCATCAATACCTCCCCAAAGAGTAGTAGCATCTACTTTACTATCAGAACCCTTCTCTCCAATCATATCCCAGATTTCATCTAAGCTAATTCCTTCTCCGGTACCACCAAAGAATGAATCAAACTTAGCCTTATCTGCTGCTGACATTAAACCAGCTTGTGCACTAGAAGCATCATTAATAGTAATAGGAGTACCTACTGTATTAGATTCAGCATCTAATAAAGTAATGGTATTATTACCACTAATGGTAATATCAGTTACCAATTTCTTTAATGTATCTGCTAGATCTGCAGATCCTAAGCCATATTCTACATCATCTACAATAATACACTTATCATCAATAGCAAAGAAAATACAATGTGGATATGTTGCTTTTATATCTTGATAAGCGGCTTTATTAGCTTTAATGAATTGAATTTTGTTAGTTGATTTTGTAATTGCCATATCAAATTAATTATTATAATTCGTATAAACTCCAATCTATATTCTTTTTCTTATTCCATCCATCTTGTAAACATGTACTAATATGATTAGCAATCTTATTTACAAAGGATGTCATTTCATCTTTAGACTTAAAAGTATAATAGATTGGATTATCAGAAGTTCCAAACTTTACATTTATTGGAAATATAGTAGAATTTGCAAATAATAAATAATTAAGCTGATTATCTCTACTTAAATAAACTTTATTCTCTTTATAAGAGAATCCATTAATTATATTTTCCTCTGTTTGTTTATTGTAATAATCCTCTATTATAGATTGAATATCTTCTTTAGATGGCTTATATTTCAATTCTACTTCTTCATAAGAATCATCAGAAAAATCCCATCTAAGTCTATATATATTACGTAAAGGATCTAGACAAACTAGACCCTTTACGTTATTATTTGAACTTCTTACTCTCATATTGCTATATATTCAGTACTATTATTTACAAATCTAACTTTATTAGGAACTATAGTAACACGCAATAAGTAATTAATACTATAAGATGTTATTATAGCAGATGCACTAGATGATGTGACTTTACAGTGAGTAGTTACATTAGTTTGATTAGCAGCTCCTAAATATCCAAATACTAAGAATCCGTTATTATCAGGAGAGCTACTATCCATGATTTCTGAATTACAATATCCTGTAGTTTCAGTTCCCGTAGTTGATTCTCCAGTTCCAAATAAATCTAAATATCTACCTCCTTGGATATTTAAGTTATTCTTCATTGTAGTAGAAGTGAATAACTTAGCTTTTCTTCCAGTTCTAGTATCAGTATATACTCCAGTACTTCTATTTACAGTATCATTAGAGGCAGATGTAGCACATTGACCTATAATTCCATAATATCCCATCATAGATGAAATTCCTGGATAAACAGTAGTTCCACCATTATTATAATAAGATATATAATCAGAACCACTAGTCTTAGTATCTGCATTACCATAAGTTACGAAGTTAACATTAGTATTAGGTAAATATGCTGATACTCTTATAGAAGACCATTTGCCAGAAGAATCTCTACCTGTACCTATTACTTTTCCATGAAGATTAGTAGTACCATAGATAGCATAAGCTAACATAAATATATCCTTACCATTATTATAATCAAATGGTTGATAGCCTACGCCTTTATTAGTAATATATCCAGATAATTCTCTTAAACTCTTTCCATGAGCTTCTGTAGGATAATATCCATTATTAATAGAAGTAAGTAATGCAGAATTTACAGATTCATTATATGGAGCAGAAGTTATTTTACCATTAAATCTAGCCTCATGTTTAACCCAGTCTGGTTCAATAGCTTCTATCTCTTCTGATTTAGTTAATAACAAACAGTAATCAGTAGTTATATAGCTATCATCAGCAGATACAGTAAAATAAATATCAGTAGCATTTTCTGGTAATGTATCAAATAGATAAGATCCATTAAACATACCATAATTTTGACTAGCTTTTAACTTCAAGATTATATTACCTTCAGAATCAGTAACAACACATCCTAAAGATTCACTAGCTATAGTCATTACTCTGAACTGTTTATATCCAGTCTTAGTAATTGAATAATGATATAAATTATAAGCAGAATTAGCTACTTTAGCTGTGTCTATTACATTATATAAGTCAGAAGCATTAACTGCATAACCCTTAGTAACTTCACAGTCAGAACTCTTTACTTTTATATATTCAGTAGTTGTAGGAACTTCTGATAAAGAAGAGAACATAGCATAGATAATTCCTTTCTTATGATCATTTACTCCCTTATACCAATAAGCTGGCTCATACATACATAAATCACCTTGACTTCCATCTACTTTTGCAGATTCGCCATCACTATAAAGGGTACTGTTAGAATTATTTATAGGACAAGCAGCAAAAGCTCCAGATCCATTTTCAGGATCTTGTTTAACCATATAGGTAGCTCTCTGATTAGCTATCTTAGTAATATAACCAGAAGGAACATAATCATTTCCAAAATCATATCCAGTACTATTATCTAAGTTAGTAATCTTCTCTGTAGTCTCTACTCTATTATTAAACTTAATAATAGTATATGTAGGCTGAACTATAGTAAGTTCTGGATAATAATCATTTAAAGCATTAAATGTACTATCATCTAATAACTTAGTAAGAGTATAAGTACCTACTAATCTACAATGATCATTATCATCAACTCCAGTATCAGTAATACCGCCTAATAATGCTTCTTTATATTTAATCAAATCATCACCGTTGCCTCTAAGATTTAATCCAGTAATTCTAACGTACTTTAAATTATTATTTTCAGTATTTAAAATTCTGTCTAATAAAGAAGTACCCTTAATTAAGGCACAATTTTCAATTCTAAGAGATCTAATAGAAGTGATATTCTCAAAATTAATATTATCTTCGGAAAGTTTGTTTAAAGATAATAAATTAAGTCTCTGATAATTCTTGGGCAAAGTTACTGATTTTAAATTACTTCCCAAAGCAAATTGTGCAGAAGTTGTACTATCACATCCAGTTAAATCTAAAGTCTCTAAGTAATTACAATTTGAAAAATCAAATGATGCAATAGACTTATAATTAATTATAGAGATTTTCTTTACTAATGGAAGATTATTAGAAATAGGAGAATTAGTTAATCCTGAGTTACTAGTTGCAGAACTTCCAAGGATCAATTCCTCTAATACTGGCATAGTAGGAATATCTAATGCTAAAGCTCCTTTCCAATTAGAAAGATCTAATTTACTCATCCATTTACATCCTGTAAAGTAGAATGTAGATCCCTCAGACATATCTCTATCGTATACATAATTCCAAGTCTCTCCTTTAGCTACTTTCTTATGAGTCTCTCCTGCTTCATCGCTTCTAACATGGAAATAATAATCTCTAGCAGCAGTAGCTTTAAACTCTTGTACTCCAGCAGTATTTACCTTATTAGGACCTTTTATTTGCAAATAAGAGGATGTATAAGTTCCGGTATTATGTTTTGCATCGAAAAGATCCATTCTATTAATAATGAACCAGTGTCTATGTGCTTTTCTATCACCTTGGGCAGAGAATGTATAATTATATTTATTATTTACTACAGAACCATCAATATTTACATCTACTCCCTGAGTTTTAGGAACTACATATTTATAAATAGCATCCTTATTATATATTTTCTCGCAGAATTTACCACTCTGAGTATCATCAAAATAGTAGTACATTCTAAGATTGCTCATGTTAGTTCTTAATCTCTTATAAGAGTCACTTAATTCAGTAGAACATTGCTCTCTTAAATTCTTCCATAAAACACTATCATGTCCAGCAAAAGCATAAGAACCAGTATAAGGATCTAAAGATTCCTCATCAATATCCCAATTAAATACTAATCTACCATCATTACGAACGCCTAAAATAGTATCATTATCATAATAAATAGGATAACAAAGTACTCCATCTCCGGAACCAGAATAATTAGGATCATACCAGAATCCCCACATCATATTCTTTACTCTTTGGTCTACACCAGCTACACAATCATTAATTACATAGTAATCGCATAAGAACTTAACATCAAAGTAATCCTTTAATTCATTCTTAAATTTAGCAGCTCTATATTCAGCAGAATCAATAGCATATTCAACAGAATCATAAGTAACAGTAGATTCTAATGGATTATTAGTAGCTTCTTCTGTATCAGTAGAATTTAACCATTTAACTACTCTCATTAAATATGTAGGTTTAACTCCCTTCTCAAATGAAGCGTTTAAAACATCTTCATCAGGGAATCTTGCTTCCCACATCTGAAGCCACTTATACATTTCTTTACCAGATTCTTCATCTACTATTTTAGCATCAAAATCAGCTTCTTTAAATACTCCCATTCTATTATTATTATTTAAGAACTCCCAACATTCAGTAGGATTTCCATCTAATAATCCAAGAACAGCATCTTTATCATAAGAAATTCCATCTTCATCCTCTACAGAGAATCCTTCTGGGAATTGTAAAGAATTAGAAGCTAAAGTATTTAGAGTATCTATATACTCAGAATCAGTGTGATAGCCAGGAATATCTAAGAATCCAAATACAGCTTCAGTAGATTTATCATTATTAAAGTTATACTTTCCTGCGAATACTGGAGTATCAGTAGGATTAGCTCTATAGAATAACAAACAAGGATGTCCTTCTACTGTAGTTCTAACCTCATAAGGATATGAATCAGTATTTACAAATTTTTGAGCAGGAGTTACATCACCTGTCTTAGTAAGTACTTCTTGAACCATATTAGCCAAACCTGTATTATGACTAGAAGAAGATTCAGCAAAATCAGCCTTTAAACAGAAACAATTTACAGGAGCTGCTTTAGCTGACATAGAATAAACTGGCTTAGACTGTAATTCTCCACCATTTCCTTCTGCATCACAGCCAAGATATACTTGTGCCTTTTTAGTATAGATTCTATAATTCTTTCTAGGATATGCTAAAGAAGAAGTTCCTTGTAACTTAATATAAGGTCTATTACTTCCATCAGGAATACACATAAAGTTATACTCTGGATTCTCTCCATCAACATATAATATACTATCTACATAGAATGAAGTATTCTTATTATTTATAACTGCTGCATAAGGAACTGTAGCTTGACCGTCATCTTGTTTTCCTGTCACTATTACATAAGGAATTTTACCATAAATAGAAGATACAGAAATATTGTTATTAAAATCTAAAATATCATTTTGATTATATTCAGATTTAAATGTTTCAGAATCTCCTAAGTCAATTAAATAACAAGAGAACATTTGTTCATCAGTAAGTTGAGTATTATAAGCTCTTAATGAATAAATATCTAAAGTACAATTGTCAGCTTTTAATACTATATTTTGAGGATCAGCTTGATATATGTTATCGGTAGTATCTCTTTGTTCTGCTCCACTAAGAATACCATTTACGTATAAGTAAATCATAGAAGTATTAGTCTTAGTATCAGAGCTACTAGAGTCACTAGCCACAGGATAAGATACAAAGCCAATATTATATATTTCATCAGCAGCAAATTTAGTAGATACTTCCTTACCTCCATTAGTAACGAATTTAGCTTCTTGTGTTGTAATAGTAAATCCTGTTCCATATTCGTCCATACAACTAACAACCACTTCCTCTTCGTTGATAACATTAGTTACTTTAAATCTAATAGAGAAAGCAAAAGCATTATTAGTTCCAGATGTTTGAGATTTTAATGGTTGATAATTTACAGTTACTTTACCGCCATTCATTAATCTTAATCCGTTATTAACCCAACCATCACCTCCGAAGTTTACATTTTCAAATGTAGATGTAATATCCTTATAAGTCCATGTATTCTTTGTATCACTATTATTTGACTTACCATAAGCATCCAAATAAAGTTGTAAGCTATCTGTAGGCTCTTCTACCTTTAAAGTAGATTCTGCTACATTAATATGATAATCAAATTCAGCATTTCCACAAACAATAGAACATATTTTAGTGCCATAAGAGGTATATCTATAAGAGAATGTATCAGTAGTAAATAAAGTATTATTAGTACTTACTAATTCATTATCTGAATAGAATTTAACTTCTGCTGTTACATTATTAGGATCATATACAGCATAAGGCAAATTATATGAATCATATTGTTCTATATTTATATAAGGAACACCAGCTACTAATGAGCCATCTTCATATTCAAATCTAGCAGCAACTAAAGGTTTAGTATTTCCAGATTCTACTACTATTAAGCTATAATAAATAGAATTACTATAAATAGTAGTAACTTCATCTACTTTATATTCTGCTCTAATTTGAACTGCATGAGATCCATGACTTAAATTGTCAGTAGGAATTTCAAATGTTCCTTGTGTATATGTATTTTTTTCATCAATTTGAGATCCATTCAAGTAGCATCTTACAGTCTTTAAGATATTGCTACCTTCAATAGTAAATGGAATCTTTATTTTATCTCCTTTAGTAGTAGCTGTAGCAATACTGAAATTCTCATCAAGTAATTTCATACTAACCATATAAGCCTTACAGCTATATTGTTCTGTTTGCTCACCTTTAGTTGTCTCAGCTGTTACTGTAATATTAACTGTAATAGAACTTCCTTCTATTAAATATTCAGTAATATCTGTAGTTGAGATTTCTCCAGCTACTAAATCTTTTTCAATAGTAGTAATTATAATTCCATTAGATGTATTAACTATTTGAATAGTTGCTTTACCAGGAGTTCCTGTAGAGAATCCACTAGAGTTTAATACATCATATTTAAATTTAACTTGTGCAGTCTGACCAGACCGAACATATAAATCTCCATGTAACCATTGTACACTTAAACCACTAAGATCTGAAGTTCCTTCACCTCCTATGAATCCAGTAGTCTGACTTAATAATGTATCAGTTCTACTATCATATAATTCAATCTTATATGTATTTCCCTGCTTTACTAACATTAATTTACTACCTATAGCAGTATTAGCTATTGCTGAAGAAATCATATCTTGAATAGCTTTATAGATAGCTCTT
Source organism: Intestinibacter sp. (assembly GCF_051866655.1). Taxonomy (GTDB): domain Bacteria; phylum Bacillota; class Clostridia; order Peptostreptococcales; family Peptostreptococcaceae; genus Intestinibacter. The sequence continues at coordinate 5,579 of NZ_JBJDXL010000305.1, read as the reverse complement.
CCAGTAGCAGGATTAGTACTATTACTTAATAGTTCATCATCTACTTCACAACCATAGGATTTACCATCTACTATGATTTCTCTCTTATCAGTCGCAAAGTAAATACCATTCCCATGCTCGGAAGAATTATATTTTTCTTTTAATCCTTTATAAAACTTTAATTTATTCATACTTATATATTAAATAGATTCAGAATACCAAACTACTTCTTCCAATAAATCTAACTTCTGTTTGTCTTCTTTAGATAATAAACCATCATTATCTTTAGTAGCTATTGGAATAGTTATACTATATATGACTTGACCAGAATTAGAATTTTGAAATACAATTTCATTTGATTCAGTTTTATAAATTGCAGTATTAGGAAAACTTTTTAATGCTTCTAAAACAAAATCCTGAGTAGCATAACCCTCTTGTATACCATAAGCTATACCATCATGGATAATTTCTGAAGTATTAGTAGAAAAATAAATACCACTTCCATGTGAAGCTAAATTGTATTTTTCTTTTAATCCTTTATAAAACTTTAATTTATTCATATTACTTTACTAAAATCCAGTCAAAATCTTCTGTTACATAAGATTCTCCATTCCATGTATAAATAGATTTAGTATTAGTATCTATATATACAGTATTTTTATTAGGAGTAACTGTAATTCCTAATTCATCCCAAAAAGTAGATTCATTTACATAAGAACCTTGAATTACTGCTCCTTTTGCAGAATCAGGAATTTGGGAATCCTCTAATTTACCATTATCATCTAATGAAGCAATTCCTCCAGCAATTCCTTTATTATTTTCTATAATAGAATTAACTTGTTCTTCATCTACATTGCCAGAACTAAGTACCTCCCATGTAATTGGGTCTAAAGATGTTAAGATATAGACAGGAGAATTTTCTTCTTCCATTACTCTCACCTCACAACCTACAACTAATCTTTCTGTTGGAATGGCATCTCGTTCTGCTATTGTATTAACAGAACGATAACCTCCCTTTCCATAAAGTGCATCATGAGTTGCAAATCTCTCCTCTGTTGAAGCAGGATAGATAGTGGCATTAATTATTGTACCTTGTAATTTACTCATATTAATTTAAGCTTTTATACTAAAATCAAATATTATCTCTTCTGAATAATATTTATTATTCATTCTAAATACAGTATAATTTATTGTATTTCCATAATCATTAGTTATATCTACTGTAGATGTAGTATAATCATTAAATAAGAATCCATTTCCATCTTTAACTACAACATTAGCAGCCTCAGAAGTAGGAACCACATAATATACATATTTACCTCCAGAACAATTAAATGTCTTCTTTCCTAAATATTCTTCTACATATAATAATTTATCAGAAGTTAATGCTTTGATTTCATCAGAAGTTAAAGTATTATTAGTAGATACACCTAAATAAAATCTAGGAACAAAATATATTGATATAGTATCCTGAACAGTATTTAATGATCTAGCAACTAATGTAAATGTTGTATTAGTAGAAATATTATTAGCAGTATAACTTCTTAATGTAGTATCTAATGATTCTCCATTAATAGTTTGAGAAGAGATTTTATTAGAAGAGTATTGCCAATTTAATGTAGGATTTATTACTGATCCTATTTCATTATAAATGTCTGAATTAATAGTAAAAGATAATATAGATATTGTTGTGAGATCAGAACTACCCCCTCCTCCACCGCTGCCACCTTCTAGCGCAGCAAGTCTATTCTGTAATTCTTTAATAGTATTATAAAGACTATCTATAATAACACTAACTTTTACATCATTATGAACTATATTATCAGCAGTTCCTCTTACATATAAGCAATTACCTACTTTAGTAAGTATGTTATATTTATCTACTAATAATCTGGCATCTGCTGTTAATTTATCAGCCTCTCCAGCATATCCTTCTATTCTAGTAAGAATAACAGTATCAGAAGCTCCAGAATTATCAGGAGTCCATTCTCTAATTAATAAATGAACTGGAAGTCTAAACTCATCTGTAGTCTTATCTTCCTTTATGAATTTAAATACTAAAGATTCAGTAGAGGGATCATAATATGCACTATCTATACCAATATATGATAATCCAAGAACATGTTGTCCTATAATATTATCATTAGCATATATAGTAAGAACTCCATCTACATAAGCAGTTCTAATTCCACTATATAATCCATCTCCTTTTATTTGAATAGTATTTCCAGATTCTCTAGATACTAATACATTAGTTTCTACTTCTGTTTTGTCTTTTAACTTATAAATCCTAGTATCAGCGGTTTCAGTTTTAACGCCCTCTAAGTTACAATTATTAATTGCTTCATTAATAAGACTATCTAAAGTCTTTAAAGCATTCATAATAGAAGTAGCATTCTTTAAATAGAATGTCTCTTTATCAGGACTATAAGAACCATCACTATTAAGACCTACCCCAATTTGAGTATTATCTAACTCTCCTTGAATATTATTATCAGAAGCTTCTGAATTAGATTTAAATGCTCTAACAAAATCTTCTATAGCTCTTAGGGTTCTAAACTCTTCTGTAGGAAGAGGATCTCCTAAAATATTAGAAGATAAATTATCTAATATAGATACTAACTTATCTTTATCAGTATATCCATCTAAAAATCTTAATAATTCTGGATAAGTATCTATAGTAGAATCTTCTTCATTATAAGTATTTAAAAACTTATTAAGTTCATTAGATAACTCTGTAAGAGATTTATAATCTAAATTATTTTCTAGATACTCTCTTATATTATCTGATTCTGTACCTACTATAGCTTTAATATCATCTTTTAAAGAATTAGTTATTTCTTGTATTCCTTCAAATCCTTCTTTAATAGATTCCTCTAAATCAATAATAGAATTGGCTAAATCAAATATACTATTTAAATCATCAGGAATTTGAGTTTTATCTTCTGTTCCCCAAATAGCATTATCAGCTTGTTTTCTGTCTTCTATTTCTTGATTTAAATTATTTTCTAATTCCTCTAATTTAGTAGATAAATCTTCAATACTATTAAATGATAATAGTTTAGTAAATTCTAAATCATCATTAGTTTGTTTTCTATTTACCCAATATAAATATTGCTCATTAGATTCAGGATTAGCTACAATTCTCAATAATCCTCTATGTAATAATACATAATTTTCAGGCTGAGAATAAAATAACTTTAATTCTTCTTCGCTATTGAATATATAATCAGCTTCTAATGGGAAATTACCCATTCTCTTGAAGCTACCAATTAACTCCGAGTATTGTCCCATTATGCTTTAAATTTAAATGTTACTTCTGAATGATACATAGCTAAAGGTTGTCTATAAATATATAATTTATAAATAACATTCTCTTCAACTCCAGGAACTACAAATGGAATATCATTAATTATATCAAATGCTTCTATTCCAAAATCTTGTGCAGGAGTTTTGATACTAGCTAAGTCTGGATAATCTTTAGGAACTGCTACAATTAACTGTTTTAAATCTTCTGGAGTAGTAAAGTTATAACTATGAATAATTTCTAATACATCATCAGCTAAAGGTTCAAATGTATTATTTTCAGGATCAGTTCTAGCTAATTGCTCTAGATAATCATAAGTTACATTATATCCAGAGTACCATCTAGAAAGAATGCCTACAAATACTCCTTGACTAACTTTAGTTAAACAAGAATCCTCATGCTCTACTCCATTTTCCATAGTTACTTTAAAAGTAAATGTAGTATCTTCAAATATAGGCAAAGATACAACAGTTAAACTTCCATCAGTAAAATCTTCAGGATAGAATGTGCCAAGTAATTGATCTCCTTGATAAAGCTCTCCTTTAGTAAAAGATAATAATCCATGAATTAACATTTCTACTCTAACAGTATGACCTATAACACAAGACTTAGGAGCATGTACTTCTATAGCTTGTCCATAAAATATGGCATCCATTATTTCTTGGAAAGTTACTTCTGCTTGAGGTTCTGTATTATCTTCTACAAATCCTACTGTAGTTCTAACTGGCCCACTAGTAATCCATATAGGTTTGTAATTAGAAACTTCCTTATTAATACTTTCTTGTATCTCAGAGGATTTCTCATTTAATTGAGATAATGTTACTAACTCATTATCATTAATAGCAGGAACTCCAGCTTGGGGCTGTAAAAATGGAATACTTCCATCTCTCTTTACATAATGCTCTGCTCTTACTTGTTCTAAAGTTCCATGAGGATCAGCAGCATTAATATGATCCTGTATAACAGATTTAGCAGCATCAGCAACTAATCCATTAATAATAGAATCTATTTGAGATCTAGAGTATGTCTCAGACTTGGAATAAGTCTCTGTTTTTCTATAATATTTAGATAATCTATCATTTAATGTAGTTATAAATCCATGAGGATCTATGTCATATAAATGTTCATTAATAAGATTATCTACATATCTTTTGGTAGTTAAATGACCATCAGTTTTAGGATCAACTCCTAATTGCGGTCTCTTAAATGGAACAGTTCCATCATATTTTACAAATTCATCTAATTTATTATTTATCTCACATTTATTATATACCTCACTTTTTAGATATACTTGAGAAGCTTTTATATATTCTAATAAAGCTTCATTTACTAAATCCATTATATGATGAGGATCTGATACTTGTAAATGATGATTTAATAAATCCTCAACAAACTTTTTAGTAGTTAAGTGATATTCATTTACAGGATCAACTCCTATCTGTGGAGATTTAAAAGGAGTACTTCCATCATTTTTTACTACTCCAATTAATTTATCATCTACTAATGGTAATATGACGTGAGGATCCTCTTCATTCAAATGTTGCTGTAATGCTTCTTGGACGATTTGTTTAGCAAGAATACTAGATTCTGATTTATTATATACATCTTCTAAAGATGGTACTCCTAAATTAGTTCTAGCAATTTCTTTCTCTATGGTAGTTTCAAATTCTCCTAAATAGTTATCTTTAATTAAATAATTAGGAGTTTCTATCATTATAGTATCTTCACAAGAATCATCAACAGGCAATCCTGGTGTTAAAATATCGTCTGCCATTTGTTATTTAAATAAAATTGTATTATGAAAAGTAATTCATCCTTATCTACTAAATTATGTTCATATAGATCAATCAAACTAATCATTTCTAGTATAAACCCGTAGCAAGGTTTGTGTCCCTTTTCAGTTAAACATAATAGTTTATTGAAATAAAGAATTACTTTCTTCTTTAATTCATTTATAGCATTTTTATCTAAATTATAACACTTGTTTATATTATTAATACTTCCCATAATGTTTAATTCCGGCAACCACATCCATTAGTTGTTATACTATTCCATTCAGATTTGCATAATCCGTTACATCCAGATACTTTTTCAATAACTCTTTCTGCTTCGGCTAATTGCTCAAATTGAACTAAATATCTTATTACATTTAAAGCCATCCATACATAATCACGTCTAAATATTAAATCAGAATCAGTATTATTCTTATTAGTACATTCAGAACAATACTTTAAGGTTCTATCATTCAATATTTTCTGGCACAAAGATATATAACATTTATTTAAGAAACAAA
>NZ_JBJDXL010000304.1:0-3714 GCF_051866655.1 Intestinibacter sp. | reverse complement strand
CTTGTACTGTTAATAGGTGTTTGCTTAATTCCTATAGTAAAAATATTTACGATAATTCTAGTATATAAAATAGGTGCTGCAATAGTCGAGCCGATAGGAGAGGAGAATATATCGTCGTTTATGGATGAAGCCTCTAAGCTTATGACAGTTCTCTTAGTCTCTGTTTTAGCGATACTCGTAATGTTTTTTGTGACAGTAGGTGTTTTAACTTCGATTAGTATTGTTTCATAGATATTTAAATTTTTGCATTGGGAGGTGGAAATTATTAAAAGTTGGATAATTTGTGTTTTGATAGGTGCTTTTATCGTAAACATAGTAGACATGATACTTCCAAAGAGTAAATTAAAGCCCTATATAAATTTAGTCTGTAATTTTATATTTGTATTTATAGTAATATCTCCAATAGCAGGATTTTTTTCAGAAAAAAATTCATTAGAGGATAAAATTTTAAAATCTATGACAGAGTACAATGAAAAATATATAGAGAGCAATGCAGAAATTTTACAGGAAAGCGAAATTATAGATTTAAACAAAGAATACGAAAACAACTTGAAGAGTGTAATTCAGTTGAAGCTAGATGAATACGGATATGAACTTGAGGATATAGATTTAAATGGAACAGATATAGAGAGCTTGAAGCTAAAAGAAAAAACAGATCAAGATGCAGGTTCAAATCAAAATGATGAAAAGGAAGTTTTTGAGAATAAAACGGAAAAGGATTTAGACGAGAGAAAACTAAAAGACGATTTGATAAAAATATTAGAAGTATCGATTGATAAAATTGAAATTGATTAATAGGAGAGAGACTGATGTTTAAAAAATTAGATTTAAATGAAAAGGAAAAGAAGAAATTGATAACTTTGTTATCATTAGGATTAGTCTGTTTAATTAGTTTAGTATTGATTAATTTTATCCAAAATAGAAATAATAAAAATCAAGAAAATGCAAATAGTGAAATACAAGCTAGTGAGCAATTACAAAAAGAAGAAACTAAAAGTGAAGAGGAGGATTTGGAATCAAGGCTTACTGATATTTTAAAAGAAATAAACGGCTCTGGAGATGTATCTGTAATGATAACCTACGATAACAGCGAGGAGATAGAGCCTGCCTATAATTCAAACTCTACAAAGGAAACTACATCAGAGACTGATTCTTCAGGCGGTGAGAGAACAGTTGAAACATCGAGTGAAAATAAGACCATGGTTACATCTGATTCTTCAAAGCCCATAGTAATAAAAACAAAGGAGGCTAAAATAAAAGGAGTGATAGTAGTAGCAAGTGGTGCAAGCAATCCACAGGTAAAGGAGACATTGTATGAAGCTGTTCAAACAGCACTTCAAATATCAGGACATCAGGTTCAAGTATATGCTAAATAGAGGAATTAATATATAAAATGGAGGGGTTTGATGAGATTTAATTATAAAAACAGGGGATTTGTAGTAGTTTCGTTGAGTATGATGTTAGTTGCAGTTGGAGTAGTTAATTATCAGCTCAGCAAAGATTCTGCTTTGAGCGTTTCAGATGAATTTAAAGCATATGAACAGGCTCAGATAGATAAGAATTCATCTGAAGATGATACAGTTGTAGATAGCATCGAGGGGAAGGTAACAGTTGGAGATAAAGACGATAAAGATACAGCTGAGGCCAGTAATGAAAACAGCGAAGTAGAAAATATAGCTAAAGAAGCTAGCAAGGAGATAGAAAATAGTTTGAGTTCAAAGGAAAACATAGATAGCTCCACATATATAGTAGATATGAAGATGACTAGAGAAAAACAAAGAAATGAACTTACAGAGAAATTGAACGAAATAATAAATAACCCATCTACAACAGATGAAGCAAAAGTAGAAGCATCGAATATGAAGGTACAAATGGTAAAAAATTCAGATAAAGAACTACAGCTTGAAAATCTACTTTTAGCTAAAGGTTATAAAGATGCAATCGTATACATAAATGAAGGAAAAGTAAACGTAGTAGTAAATATGGAGGAAATAACACAAAACGATGCAAATAAAATATTTGAGCTAATAGGATCACAAGAAAATATAGATAGAGAAAATATTAAGCTTACAAATAACAGATAAATATTAAATTTTAGAATAAATCGGTACAATTGGGTTTATAATAAAATTAAGTCTTATTTCTTGCAAATTATATAAGTATTTGATATTATATAATAAATAATAGCCTAAAAATAGGGGGTAGTGTGTCATGGAAAATAACAATTTAGGACAAGTTAAAATATCAAATGAAGTCATAGTAACAATTGCTGGATTAGCAGCTTTAGAGGTTGAAAATGTAGAAACTATAACTACAATAACTGATAAACTACTTAAAAATAACGGTGTAAAAATTCAAATAGAAGAAGAACAAATAATCCTAGACATATATGTTAACATAGAATTTGGAGAATCTATACCAGATACAGCTTTCAAAGTACAAGAAAATGTTAAAAATACAGTAGAAACAATGACTGGTTTAGAAGTATCAACTGTAAACGTACATGTTCAAGGAGTTACATTCTATAAAGAAAAAGCAGAAAAAGAAGAAGCAAAAGCTCAAAAGAAAGAAGAAGCTAGATTAGCTAAGGCTGCTAAAAAGGAAGAAGCTAGATTAGCTAAAGAAGCTAAAAAGGCTGCTAAAGAAGCTGAACAAAATGGTGAAAGTGAAGACGAAGAAATAACAATAGCAGAGAAAGAAATAAAATTAAAACCCTCTGAAAATCAGGGGGTTTTTTTAATGCATTATAGTGTATAATAAGACTGAAGGAGGATGAACATGAAAAATAGAAGAGAAAAAAGAGAAACAAGCAGAGAATATTTAATGAAATTAATGTACCAAACTTATATATCAAATGGAGATATAACTGATTTAAATAACGAAATTGATACATTCCTAGAAAACAACGAGGAATACATAGTTAATAGATATGAAGAATTAGTTTTAAATTATTCAGATAAAGATGTAGAATTTGAAGGTATTTTAGTAAATGATTGTGTGGATAGAGTTTATCTGGATACAATGTGTGAAGTATTGAGAGATAAAATCGACGATATAAATGAATTAATAGAAAACAACGCTAAAAACTGGTCTGTAAATAGATTTTCAAAAGTAGATTTATCAATACTACAAATAGCAATAGCAGAAATGCTATCTGATTTAAATATACCAGATAAGGTTTCTATAAATGAAGCTATAAATCTTGCAAAAATGTATTGCGAAGAAAAAACACCTAAATTTATAAACGGAATTTTAGGAAGTGTTGTAAATGAAATCAAAGAAAGATAATATTGTCATAGGGATAGATACTAGCTGCTATACAACTTCTATAGCAGCTATCTCTTTAAATAAAGAGATAATTTTAAATGAAAAAATTATGCTCAAGGTCGACAAAAATGCTAAAGGACTTAGACAGAGTGAAATGGTTTTTCAACATATATCAAATATTGGAAAAATAGGCGAATCTATAAATGATATGTTCAAAGATTACAATATAGTTGGTATATGCGCCTCTAAAGCTCCAAGACCTGTAGAAGGGTCTTATATGCCTGTTTTTACTGTCGGTTTAAATACAGCTAAATTATTGAGTGCTACACATAATTGCCCTATTTTTGAGACGACACATCAAGAAAATCATATTGAGGCGAGCTTATTAGGTAGGTCGCGAGCGTCGTCACGCAGGCGATGAGCCTCGCCAGCGCAACCATGATCGGA
>NZ_JBJDXL010000303.1:0-3721 GCF_051866655.1 Intestinibacter sp. | reverse complement strand
ATGGTGGAATCGGTAGACACGAAGGACTTAAAATCCTTTGGCTATTGCAGCTGTGCGGGTTCAAGTCCCGCTTCGAGTACAAATACTCAATAGAAACCGCAAACAAGGTTACTCTCAGTCAAACATTTACAATATTAAGTTATGGTGAAATTCTTGTAAGGAGAAAAGTAAACATGTGGGCTGAAAAGACGCCTGATTGAGTATTTATTTTAAATATAGAATAATATAAAATGAACTAATATGTTTGAGTATAAGGTAAATAAGTTATTTGGTATAGGTACAGCCAAGCATGTAGAATATACCACTAGTGGAAATGGTTCAGTTAAACTAACTTCCACAGGAGATCCATTTGTGGATCAATTTGGATTAATTTCTCAATATAGACAATTACGTCCATATTCTTCTGTATCTAAAGATATGAAAACATTATGGGATATTGATCCATTGTACACATTAAAGTTATTATTCTATATTAGATTAATAACTAGAAAAGTTAAGCTCTTAGATGGAACAGAAACATCTAAAGTACAAAAAGGAGCTGGACTTAGACATGAAGCATTTATGAGAATGTTATGGCTTGCTATAAATCATAGTGAGGCATTTTATAAGAATCTACCACTTTTTATTACAATTGGATGTTGGAAAGATATTATTCAATTAATGTCTTATGATCTTCAATACCATGGTTGGGATAATAAAGTACTAGATTTTGATAAATTATCTGACTTCATTTTGGCAGGATTAGAGAATCCCAATACCTGTAATTTAGTAAAGAAGTTTCTTCCTACTATTAAAGCTAGATCTAAATGTACAACTTTAGAATCCCAAGCTGATACTATTATTGGTAAGTTCCTTGCACATAAACTTTTTGGAAGTGGTGAGTTTTCTCCCAATTTGCATTCTAATAATACTTACGAATCTTACAGAAAGTTAAAATCATCAGGAACAGCTCATCAATGGCAGCAGCAGATTTCTAGAAGTCAATTTAATATTGATTTCTCTAAAGTTCATGGAAGAGCATTAGCTTTATTAGTATCTGGAAAGTATCTTGCAAATCATGGTCTTGAAAAAGATTATGAAAACTGGATTAAGAAACAACCTGTAGCTAAGTTTACTGGATTTGTATATGAGCTATTTAAAGGGCTGAATAACAAAAGTCCTCTTTATAAGAGATTTACTATTGATAAACAATTTGAAGGCTTAATAAAAACAGCTAAAGATTCTGATTCAACTCAATCTTCATTCTTAGTAGCTATAGATACTTCTGCTTCTATGATCTCTAAAGTAGTTGGATTAGATATTAATAGTAATGAAGTAGCCAAATCAATAGCCTTATACTTTTCTTACTTGCTAAAAGGAAGGTTTGCTAATAGTTATGTGGAATTTGACAGTAAACCAGTGTTAAAATACTGGGAAGGAGAAAGTCCTTCTGACAAGTATTTAAAAAATACTAGTTGTGCTTATGGAAGTACTAATTTCTTAGGTATTGCAGATCTCTTTATAAAGATTTATAATCATACACCTATAGAAAAGTTTCCAAGTGGATTAATCTGCGTGAGTGATGGAGAGTTTAACAGTTATGGAAATAATAAGAGTAAAACAACATTTCAACTCTTTAAGGACAAACTATTAAAAGCAGGATTCCCTAAAGATTATGTAGATAATTTCAAAATTGTCTTATGGGATATTCCAAACACTTTCTATAGTCGTCAAGAAATCCGTCCAAAGTTTGAGAGTTTTGCAGATACTCCTAACTTCTTCTATATGGGTGGATTTGATCCTGCTGGAATTACATTCTTATTAGGAGGGGAGGAAAAGGATAAACCTATTCCTAAAACTCCAAGAGAATTGTTTGAAGCAGCAACGAGTCAAGAAATTATGGATTATATTCAATTATAGTCCATAAGGATTAGGGTAGTAGATCAGTTGATTAGATCGTGATTTTTGGGAAATCAAGGGCGCTGGTTTGAGTCCAGTCTACCCTACTATGGAGTGCATACAGCAAAGTTTAATATTTCCATATTATAATAGCATGCATTAGTGATAAATATCAACCAGAACAAATCGGTTTAGATCCATTATATATTTATAAACAGCACTCCGTAAATTATTGTTTATAAATAATATAATATCTATTCAAAGAGGTTCGCAATAGAGTACACACAGCAATAATTTTCAACCATTTCTTAAAAATAGCAATAATAATTATAATGTACTCTGTTTATAAATTGATGGGTAGCGAAGTGGTCAAACGCATCTGACTGTAACTCAGACGTCTTTAGACTTCATAGGTTCGAATCCTATCCCATCAACGCATGTAAACTCTGTAATGAGTTTAACATTTGCCGTGATAATAATTTAAATAAACAGTATTAAGTTTGTGAAAATGAAAGTACTGTACGGAAGTGTAGTTAAATGTATAACGCCATACTTGGAATTAAGGTTCGAATCCTTCACTTCCGACTATTAGAAGTCTAACAGCAATATTATTTTAGGTCAGTAACCCGTGTGTCACTGGTTTGAATCCAGTAGAAGAAATAATTCTTCTTAGCTTAGTTGGTAGAGCAATATATTATAAACAGACTTCTCTTTATAAAAAGATTAAACTAAATTAATATGTCTTTTGTAGATTTTTTATTAATAGATTTAATAGTATCAATACTATTTTCTTTTTTAGTTATTTCAACTATGACTTTATATAAATTATTAAACTAACTTATGCCAGAAAATAATAAAGTAGATCCTGCATTACGCAGATATTGGCGAGATGCTGGATTTCCACAATATACACCAAGAGAAGATACAATAATAGAGATTAAAAGTAAAGAACCTCTTAAAACACGAAAAGAAGCAAATAAAGAAAGATCTGAATATTTTGATACCTTTAGAGGAGTTTTGGATAGATTTGAAAGTAGCTGGAATAATGGAACAGATCCAGTAAAAGCCTCTTTAGATAGTGGTTTAGCAACTTTTATTCCAGGTTTACAGATAGGACAGGCGGCATATGATATACATAAAGGATATAACCATCTAACTAGTAATGATGGATATAAAAAGACAATAAATAGTTTCAAGTCAGGCGATTATGGAAAAGGAACATTATCTTTATTAGGAGACGCACTAGATCTTGCATCTTTAATATCTAGTGTTAATGATATTAAATTAAATGGACAAGAAAGATTTAGAAAATCTATGTATAGAAATATTTCTCCTTTTGGGTATGGTAATTTATTTCCTGGAGATACTCCTAAAAGGCAGCAAATTAAAAAATTTCTTATGGATGCCTTTAATATTAAGCATCTTGATACAGATAACATTCCCAAATGGATAACTAATCTTCAAAAAAATGAAGAAGCACAAAATAGACCATTAGGAGCAGCAAAATTAAATACTAACACAATGTTAGAATTTAGAAATCAAGCATATAGAAAGGCATTAAAACTTCCAGAAAGAAAAGAAACTATAAGAATCTATAAAAATAATCCTGACGGAACAGTATCTTATGATATAGATGCTGTAGATAAAATAAGAGAACAACTAGGATCTCCTTCCACTCCATCTAGTTCAGTGTTTAAGGCAGATAAATTTGGCAGAATTGGAGACTATATTACTATGAATGGTGGATATGTAAATAAAGTAGAAACTCCTGAAGGAACATTTATGATAGATAAATGGGACTTGCATCCATTCGAGGATGGGAGGTCAATATCGCCTTGGTTAT
>NZ_JBJDXL010000302.1:0-3732 GCF_051866655.1 Intestinibacter sp. | reverse complement strand
TATGGTTTGCTTATTCTTGGAGAAACATCGAGTAAACTGGTTAGTCCAGATGACGAGTCTACAGCCATGATGTTTGGAGATGCTGGAGCAGCTATATTGTATGTTAAAGAAGATAATAGAAAGATTAAAACTCTATTGATGACTGATGGTAATAGATTTAAATCTATTATTGTTCCATCTGGTGGTTTTAGGGATATGCATCCAAAGGAGGAATACTACATAACACAAGACGGAAAAAGTAGGTCGAAATATTGCTCTTATATGGATGGGGTAAGTGTGTTTTCCTTCGCAATTACTGATGTTGTTAACTCCATAAAGGAGTTCTTGGTGATGAATAAAACGACAGTTGACGCATATAATTATATTGTTCTTCATCAAGCAAACAATTTGATTGTAAAGAGAATAGCACATAAATTAGGAATTTCAAATGATAAAGTTCTATCTTCTTTAGAAGAATATGGAAACACTAGTGGTGTATCTATTCCACTTACTTTATCGCATTGTCTGTCTCATAGAGAAGAAGGGCTAATAAAGATTTTAATTGTTGGTTATGGTATAGGATTGTCATGGGGGGTGTCTTCTTTGACTATCGATACTGATAGAATCCTAAATGTTATAGAAACTGATAGTTTTTATAGTGAAGGGATAATAAAATAAAACAGGGAGGTTTATTTTGATTAACTTAGTTGATTTAACAGGAAAGAAAATTGTAATCACTGGCGCATCTCAAGGAATTGGCAGGGAAACCGCTATTCTCTTAAGCAAATTGGGTGCGCAAGTAGTGTTGATTGCAAGGAATGAGGATAAGCTTAAAGAGACTATCTCTCTAATGGAGGGTACAGGACATATTTGTTGTTCTTTGGATGTTGGTAAGTTAGAAACAATAGAGAAAAGTGTAAAGGATATTGTAAATATGGTTGGTCCAGTAGATGGTCTAGTCTATTCTGCTGGCATTACGAACGATAGACCATTAAATTTATTTAAACCTGAGATAGTTGAGCAAGTACTTCATGTAAATTTAATGGGTTTTATTGAGATAGTAAGATGTTTGACTAAAAAAATAGGTATAACCCTGGTATGAGGATAGTTGGTATTTCCTCTACAGCAGGATTAAGGGGTTCAAAGGCTCATTTGGCATATTCGGCTTCTAAAGCTGGTATGAATGGTGCAATGCGGTGCATGTCAGTTGAATTAGCTCCCAAGGGTATTACTGCTAATACTGTAGCTCCGGGTATGATTAATACAGATATGTATAAGGTTTTTTTAGAAGGCAATGGTGGGGAAAATAGTGGTGCGAATTTAGGATTATTAGCTAGACAATACTTAGGTATAGGACAGACTAGCGATGTAGCATCAGCTATTGCATTTTTATTAAGTCCTGCTTCTAGATTTATAACTGGTGTATGTTTGCCTATTGATGGAGGGTTGTCGTCATGTTAAACAGTAATTTTATGGTAAATAAATATAACAATATAAAAATTATAGGGATGTCTGCTGCTGTATCTAATGATTGGACATCATTGTTGGATTGTTCTGACGAAGATCCTAGCGTAATCAAAAAATTTACTAGAAAAACTGGAGTTACAGGTAGGTATAATGCTGGTTTAAATCAAACAACTGCAGATTTTTGTTATGTAGCCGCAAAAGAGTTATTAGAAAAAAAGAATATTGATCTGCGTGAAATAGGAGTCTTAGTCTTTGTTACTCAGACAGCAGATTATACATTGCCAGCAACTGCTTGTTTGTTGCAAGACAGGTTAGGTATAGGCTGTGATTGTATTGCTTTTGATGTTAATCTAGGTTGTTCTGGATTTACATGTGGAATTAATATTGTTGGTAGCTTGCTTAAGAACTCTACCAAGAAATATGCTTTGCTTTTAGCTGGAGATACTTCTGCGAAAGAAAAGAATGCTAAATATACATCAAAAACTGCACATTCAGCAACAATGTTGTTCGGAGACGCTGGAACTGCCACTTTAATTGAAAAAGATAACAAAACAAATGAAATGGTAATGGTATCGAAGACAAATGGTGCTGGTTACAAGGCAATAATTACGCCTTATGGAGGATGGAGAAATCCCGAAGCTCCTTTAGGAAAAAGTTATGGGGCGATAATGGACGATGTAGAAGTTTTTAATTTCGCATGTTCAGATGTACCAGATTTATTAAAAGAGACAATGAATATTTCTGGGCTTCAGCCAGAAGATTATGATTGTTTAGTACTTCATCAAGCTAATTTGTTTATTATGAAACAAGTTGCTAAGCGTACTGGTTTCCCCATGGATAAGACTATTGTATCTCTGGATATTTTTGGAAATACGAGTTCAGCGTCTGTCCCCATAAGTATTGTAAAGGAGTATGGTGATAAGAATACTGGTAAATCTATTCATGCATTGATGTGTGGATTTGGTGTAGGATTATCATGGAGTACAATTGACTGTTACTTTAATGAAAACGATGTACTATCTTTGATTCATACAGATGAATATTTCGAAGATGGATATATGTCTGAGTAAATACAGACTATATTATATATTACAAAGAAAGTAGGTTATTATTATGACATTGGAAGAAAAATTGGCATTGCTTGACGAGACCTTTGAGGCAGACGAAGGTACTGTACAAGCTGATATGATGTTGGAAGACATTGATGAGTACGATTCTATGACTAAACTATCTCTTATTGTAATGATGGAAGACGAGTTTGGCGTAAAACTTACTAGTGATATGGTAAGAAAATTGAAAACAGTAAAAGACATCTTAGATTTGATGAAATAACTTATTTCTTGATTAGTTTAAAAGGCAGAATTAGTTTTCTGCCTTTTAATACTAATCATATTAGGATATTGATCATGGAGTAGAAATGAAAGAAGCAATTTATGTAACACAACCGTCAATGCCAGAGTTAACGGAATATATTGATGAAATTAAGGATATTTGGGAAAGTAAATGGTTGACTAATATGGGTGTGAAGCATCAACTTTTTCAAAATGAATTAATAAAGTATTTAAATGTTCCCAATATTGAACTGCTAACAAATGGGCATATGGCTTTAGAATTATCTTTACAAGCTTTAAATTTACAGGGGGAAGTAATTACAACTCCTTTTACTTTCGCTTCTACCACCCATGCAATAGTCAGAAATGGATTGCAACCTGTTTTTTGTGATATTAACGATAGGGACTTTACAATAGATGTGAACAAGGTAGAAAGATTGGTTACGGATAAAACTTGTGCTATAATGCCTGTTCATGTTTATGGTAATATTTGTGACACAGAGGGTATAAATTATATTGCAAAGAAGTATGGTTTGAAGGTAATATATGATGCTGCACATGCCTTCGGAGAAAAAGTAAATAACATTGCGATAGGTAACTTTGGAGATGTGTCCTGCTTTAGTTTTCATGCAACGAAAGTTTTTAATAGCATAGAAGGTGGAGCAGTATGCTTTAAAGATAAAGAGTTTGGTTTAAAAATTTATAGACTAAAAAATTTTGGCATTAGAGGACCAGAAGTGGTTGATGGTGTAGGAGCTAATGCTAAAATGAATGAATTTTGTGCCGCAATGGGAATATGCAATTTAAGACATATTGGAGACGAAATTAATAAGAGAAAAATACTATACGAGAAATACATTGAAAGGTTATCTAACGTAGAAGGAATTCGCATTCCTACGCAATTGAATAATGTGGAGTCAAACTATGCATATTTTCCAATTGTTATTGATGAAAA